>JADLGU010000114.1 GCA_020849155.1 Rhodocyclaceae bacterium
CCCAGGAACGCCTGATGATGAGCCAGGTGGCGCGTGAAATCCTGACCAATCTGGCCCAGGTCGAGCAGACGCTGGACGGTTTCTTCCGCGATACCGGACGACGTGGCGAACTGGCCGCCCTGGGTGGACCGCTGAAACAGATCGAGGGGGCGCTGGTCATTCTCGGCCAGGACAAGGCCGTGGCCCTGCTGCGCCGCTGCGCGTCCCGCATCATCGCCTTTGCCGACCCGAACGTCATGCCGCAGCAGCGGGAGTTCGAGGAGGTGGCGCACAGTCTGTCAGGCATCGGCTTCTTCGTCGAGGCGCTGCAGCATGGCCCGGCCAACCTGGACGAGATCCTGCAGCCGGTGCAGCCCAGGCAGGCGGGGGCGGAAGAGGCGATCGAAGAGCCGGTGGCGCCCTCGGTCGAAAACGAGCTGGAGCAGCAAAAACGCGAAGCCCAGATGTTGGCCGGAGCCTTGCGCGAAAAACCCGAGGATGCCGAGGTTCGTGAAGACCTCAAGCAGCACCTCGAGACTATTCGCCAGGATGCCAGCCTGGTGGCCGACGTCAAACTTGAGGAAGAGGCCAAGGCGGCACTGGCGGCCTTGGCCGGCGCCTCGGCGGAAACCCCGGCCGGCCAAGTCGAAGAGGCTGTCGCGCGGGTGGCGCCAACGGCGCCTGTCGAGGTGGCCGCCCCTTCGGCGGAAACCTTGCGGCTGGCCGAGGCGCCCAGCGAGGAGATCGACGCCGAACTGCTCGCCATCTTCCTGGAAGAGGCGAAGGAGGTGCTGGCGACCATCGGCGAACATCTCGAACTGTCGCGCGGCGAGCCGCATAACCACGACTACCTCACCACCATCCGTCGCGGCTTCCATACCCTGAAGGGCAGTGGCCGGATGGTCGGGCTGGGCGACCTGGGCGAGACCGCCTGGGCAATCGAGCAGGTAATGAACAAGTGGCTGCAGGCCGAGCAGGACGCCACGCCGCCGCTCTACCACATGATCGAGGAAGCCCACGCCCTGTTCTCGGCCTGGGTCGAACAGCTCGAGGCCGGCGGCGGCACCCACAAAGATGCTGAAGCCCTGGTTGGCTTGGCGGAGCGCGTCAAGGCCGGCGAGGACGTTCTGGCCAAGACTGGGTCATCCGACGAGCCCGAAGACGTCGAGGCAGCGGCCGAGCCGATCCTGCAAATGCCGGAGGCGGTCGAGGAGGCGATTGAGCTAGGGCTGCCCGAGGAGGTTGCGCCGCCGCTGGTCGAAGAACTGCCGTCAGAAGCGCCGTCCCCGCCGCCGGCAGACGACACGGTGACTCTCGGTGAAGCGGTGATTTCGCGTTCGCTCTATGACATGTATGTGAGCGAGGCCCGTGGCCACCTGGCGGCTTTGCGCCTGGACCTGAATGCCCTCAAACTGACCTCCCAGGTGCCGCCGGAGCCGATGGTGCGCGCCGCGCATACCCTGGCCGGCATTTCGGGCACTGTCGGCATCGATCCCGTCAACCGGCTGGCACAGTCCCTGGAGCATGCGCTGCTGAGATTGGCGCGCGGCGGCCAGACTTGCAACAGCGGCCAGATCGGCTTGCTGGGTACCGCCATTTCCACCCTCGACGCCATGATTGCCGCAGTGGCGGAACAGCGCGTGCCGCACGACGCGGACGGCTTGGCAGCGGAGCTCGACGAGGTGGCGCGCGCCACCCCGCAGGCCGCCGTCGAGTTGAGCATCGTGCCAGTGATCGAACCTGAACCGGTTCCGGCAATCGTTGCCGATGTTCCGCCCGAGGAATCGGCCGCCCTGGAAGAAATCACGTTGGAGCTGCCGGCCGAACCGGCTGTGCCCGAAGCGTCGGTGCCTGCGGTGGCCGAACCGTTGCCGGAGCCATCGCTCGAGCCCGCCGCTCAGGCTGCAGTTGCCGAGCCGGTGCCCGCCATCGGCTCGGCCGCAGAATCTGCCGAGGCGGGAGCGGAACGACGCAAGCTGCGGCTGCAGGACGATCTGGACGAGCAGCTCCTGCCGATCTTCCTGGAAGAAGCCGTTGACCTGATCCGCGAGATCGGCGTCGAGCTGCGCAGCTGGCATGACGACGCGCAGGATCGCGATTCGGCCGGGGCGCTGGCGCGGCTGCTGCACACCCTCAAGGGCAGCGCCAGAATGGCCGGCGCGATGGGCATGGGCGAACTGGTGCACAGCATGGAGACACGCATCGAGAACGCCTTGGCGACCGGTGCGGTGACGCCGCAATTTCTCGAAGAGTTGGACACTTCCTTCGACCGTGCCACCTATCTGCTCGATCTCCTGCAGAAGCGGGCGGCGGGCGTGGTGGAGGAAGAGGAGGCGCCTGAAGCGCTGATGGCTGCGGCTGTCGCCGAGCAGACCGAACGGCTGGCCGCCGAGGAGGCCGAGGCAGCCGCGGCTCGGGCCATGCTGCGGGTGCGTGCCGACCTGGTTGACCGCCTGGTGAACGAGGCGGGCGAACTGTCCATCGCTCGTTCGCGGATCGAGGGTGAAATGCGCGCCCTGCGCGGCTCCCTGCTGGATCTGACCGAGAACGTCATCCGCTTGCGCGGCCAGCTGCGCGAGATCGAGATCCAGGCCGAATCCCAGATGCAGTCCCGGCTGGCCCTGACTCAGGAAGTCAACGCCGAGTTCGACCCGCTCGAATTCGACCGCTTCACGCGCTTCCAGGAAATCACCCGGATGATGGCCGAGAGCGTGAACGACGTGACCACCGTGCAGCACGCCCTGTTGCGCAACCTCGATCATGCCGATGCGGCCATCGTCAGCCAGGGACGGCAGAACCGCGAACTGTCGCAGTCGCTGATGAGCGTGCGAATGGTGCCCTTCAATTCGCTCGCCGACCGGCTCTACCGCGTGGTGCGTTTGACGGCCAAGGAGCTGGGCAAGAAGGCCAACCTCGATATCCGCGGCGGCCAGGTCGAACTGGACCGCTCGGTACTCGAGAAGATGACAGGGCCGCTGGAACACCTGCTGCGCAACGCCATTACCCACGGCATCGAGGAAGTGGCGCAACGGCAGGCGGCCGGCAAGTCGGAGATCGGCGAGATCAGCCTCACCCTTTCCCAGGAAGGCAACGAGGTGGTGATCGACATGGTCGACGATGGCGCCGGCCTGGACTTTGCGCGCATCCGCAACAAAGCGATCGAACAGGGGTTGCTGGCCGATGACCAGCATCCGGACGAGGCGGCGCTCACCGACTTCATCTTCCATGCCGGCTTCTCGACGGCCCGCGAGCTGACCGAAGTGGCCGGCCGCGGTGTCGGCATGGACGTGGTAAAGGAGGAAACCACCCGGCTCGGCGGCCGCATCGAAGTCACCTCGACGCCCGGCCAGGGCGCCCGCTTCCGCATCTATCTGCCACTGACGCTGGCGGTGACCCAGGCGCTGCTGGTGCGCATCGGGGTCCGCACCTACGCCATCCCCTCGGTCATGGTCGAGCAGGTCATGGAACTCAAGGAGGAGGCCGTCGAACGGATCCGCGTCGAGGGCGCGGCCGAATGGCTGGGCAACCGTTATCCGCATTACTATTTGCCGCGGCTGCTGGGCGACCTGCATGCCGTGCCGGAGCCGCAGCGGCGCTATTCGGTGCTGCTCCTGCGCGCCGGCACCCAGCGTCTGGCGGTCCAGGTCGATCAGCTGCGCGGCAACCAGGAAGTCGTCATCAAGAATATCGGGCCGCAACTGGCCCGCGTCATCGGCGTCGCCGGCGCGACGGTGCTCGGCAACGGCGATGTGGTGTTGATCCTGAACCCGGTGGCCCTGGCGATGCGCGAGGCAAGAGCGCTGTCGCACGAGTCGGCAACCCCGGCCCGGCCCGCGGAAGAGGCGCCTGCCGCACCGCATCTGCCGACGGTGATGATCGTCGACGATTCGCTGACGGTGCGCAAGATCACCGGGCGGCTGTTGTCGCGCGAGGGCTATCACGTGCTGACCGCCAAGGACGGTGTCGAGGCCCTGGAATTGCTGCTCGACATCGTGCCCGATGTGATGCTGGTCGACATCGAGATGCCGCGCATGGACGGTTTCGACCTGACCCGCAACATCCGCGCCGATGTGCGCCTGAAGCAAGTGCCGATCATCATGATCACGTCGCGCACCGCCGACAAGCACCGCAATTACGCCAAGGAGATCGGAGTCAATCACTACCTTGGCAAGCCGTACCAGGAAGACGAACTGCTCGGCCTGATCGCCGGCTATACCCGTCAGACGGCGGCCGCCTGATCCCCGGCCGGCTTGGAGGCCGGCGATGGCGCGGTTACAATTCCCTGCGTGTCTGCCCAAGCCGTCAACCTGACGCATCACTTCCTGATCGCCATGCCGGCCATGGTCGATCCGAATTTTGCCCGCACCCTGACCTATATTTGCGAGCATAACGAACAGGGGGCGCTCGGCGTGGTGATCAACCGCCCGCTCGACATGACGCTGGACACGTTGTTCGAGCGCATCGAAATACCGCTGGAAGCACAGCAGCTGGCGGGCCTGCCGGTGATGTTCGGCGGACCGGTGCAGACGGACCGCGGCTTCGTCCTGCATCGGCCGCTTGGCAAGTGGCAGGCGACGCTGCCGGTGAGAGAGGAGCTGGGACTGACCAGTTCGCGGGACATCCTCCAGTCGGTCGGCAGTTCCGGCCAGCCCGAGGAATTCCTGGTCACCCTGGGCTATGCCGGCTGGGCGGCGGGCCAACTCGAATACGAACTCGGACAGAACGCCTGGCTGACCGTCGCCGCCGACGCCCACATCATCTTCGGATTGCCGCCCGAAGCGCGCCTGCCGGCGGCCATGCAACTGCTCGGTTTCGATCTGGCCAACCTTTCCGACGTGGCGGGGCATGCCTGAGGGGATGAGTTCCGCGGCATTCTGGCGTAGAATGCCATTTTTGATGGTTGCTCCTCACCCCACCAGCCTTCCCTGCTCCGCCGCCGGCGGAACGATCCTGGCGTTCGATTTCGGCCTGAAGCGCATCGGCGTTGCCGTCGGAGAATCCTCGATCGGCCATGCCAACCCCTTGACGACGATTCGGGCCGAGACCAACGCGGCCCGGTTTGGCGCCATTGCCGGCCTGATCCGGGAATGGCAGCCCAGCCGACTGGTGGTCGGTTTGCCTCTGACCCTGGACGGGTCGGAGCATGCCATGAGCGTTCGCTGCCGCCGCTTTGGCAACCAACTGCAAGGTCGCTTCGGCCTGCCGGTTACCCTGATCGACGAGCGTCTGACCTCTGCCGCCGCCGATGAGCGGATGCGGCAGGCCGGTGTCGGCTGGCAGGCGCGTCGTGAGAAAATCGACGCCGAGGCCGCGCAACTGATTCTCCAGGATTATTTCGATGGCCATGCCTGACGCCGAAAGGCTTTGCCTGGCGCTGGCGGAGCACCTCCGCCCTGGCCTGCATCCCGACACGGCCCTGGTCGGCATTCACACCGGCGGGGTTTGGGTGGCCGAGCGCCTGCACGCCGCCCTGGGCCTGAAGACCCCGTTGGGCGCCCTCGACGTGGCTTTCTATCGCGACGATTTCAGCCGCAGCGGCTTGCATGCCCAACTGAAGCCGTCAGACATCCCGTTCGATGTCGAGGACCGGCCGATCGTCATCGTCGATGACGTGCTCTACACCGGGCGCACCATTCGGGCGGCCATGAACGAGATTTTCGATTACGGCAGGCCGGCTCGAATCGATCTCG
>JADLGU010000115.1 GCA_020849155.1 Rhodocyclaceae bacterium
GCCTGCGACAAGCGCTTCACCACCTACGAGCGCGTCGAGCTGCGCATGCCGCTCATCGTCAAGAAGAACGGCAGCCGCGCCGACTACGACCGCGACAAGCTGCTGGCCAGCCTGATGCTGGCCCTGAGGAAGCGCCCCGTCACCACCGAGAGCATCGACGCCGCCATCGAGCGCATCGAGGAGCGCCTGCTCGCCAGTGGCGAGCGCGAGGTGCCGACCGAGAAGGTCGGCGAACTGGTGATGCGCGAGCTGCGCAAGCTCGACAAGATCGCCTACGTGCGCTTCGCTTCGGTGTACCGCAACTTCGAGGACGTCGAGGAATTCCGCGAGGCGATCCGCGAAGTGAAGAAGCCGCGCACGACGCGGCGCACGCGGACGACATGACCCGCCCACCCCGGCCCTCCCTCGCGGGAGGGAGCCTGCTTGCTCGCTTCGCTCGTGGGCTACGGGGCACTTCGTATCGACGTATTTGCGTTTTGCGCCTCCAGCGCGTGCCGTCCGGGCTTGGGGCGGCCCGGCGCCCGGACTAATCTTGCATGTCATGAGTTTTTCAGCCGCTGATCATGAATTCATGGCCCGCGCGCTGCGGCTGGCGGAGCGGGGCCTATATACCACCACCCCGAATCCTCGCGTCGGTTGCGTGCTCGTCCGCGACGACGCCGTCGTCGGCGAGGGCTGGCACGAACGCGCCGGCGAGCCTCACGCCGAGATCCATGCCCTCAATGCCGCGGGCAAGCTTGCCCGCGGCGCCACCGCCTATGTCACGCTCGAGCCCTGCAGCCACCACGGTCGCACGCCGCCCTGCGCCGGGGCGCTGATCGCCGCCGGCGTGGCGCGCGTGGTGGCGGCGATGCGCGACCCGAATCCGCAAGTGGCGGGGCAGGGGCTGGCGCAGCTGGCCGCCGCCGGAATCGAAGTGGCCGACGGCCTGCTGGCGCACGAGGCCGGCGAACTCAACCTCGGCTTCGTCTCGCGCATGACGCGCGGCCGGCCCTGGCTGCGCCTGAAGCTCGCCGCCAGCCTCGACGGCAAGACGGCGCTCGCCAACGGCAGGAGCCAGTGGATCACCGGCCCCGAGGCGCGCCGCGACGGTCATGCCTGGCGCGCCCGCGCCTGCGCCATCCTCACCGGCGCCGGCACGGTGCGCGACGACGACCCGCGCCTGACGGTGCGCGAGGTCGATACCGACCGCCAGCCGCTGCGCGTGGTGGTGGACAGCCACTTCGAGACGCCGCCGACGGCGCGCATCCTCGAGGGCGGGCGCACCGTGGTGGCGGCGGCGCAGGAAGACGCGGAGAAAAGCGCCGCCCTGCGCGCGGCCGGCGCCGAGGTGCTCGTGCTGCCCAACCCGCAGGGCAAGGTCGACCTGCCGCGCCTGCTGCGGGTGCTGGCCGAACGCGGCGTGAACGAGCTGCACGTCGAGGCCGGCCACAAGCTCAACGGCTCGCTGCTGCGCGAAGGCCTGGTCGACGAGCTGCTGCTCTACTTCGCGCCGACCCTCCTCGGCAGCGGCCGCGAGATGTTCCCGCTGCCCGAGATCACCGACCTTTCCGCACGCCGCGACCTGAAGCTCATCGACCTGCGCCGCGTCGGCGCCGACCTCCGCATCCTGGCGCGGCCGCTGGCGGCATGAAGGGCCGGCGCGATCCCGGCCGCGATTTTCCCGGCAAACGCTGGCTGGTGAACCTGCTGCGCGCCGCCCACCTCGTCGGCGTGGTCGGCCTCGGCGCCGGGGTGCTGACCGAACTGCCCGAGGCGCGCTGGCTGGCCTTCGGCCTGACGGCGCTGGCCTCCGGCCTGGCCATCCTGGCGCTCGACGCCTGGTCGCGCGCCGGCTATTTCCGCGAGTACGTCGGCCTGGCCATGGCCGGCAAGCTGGTCCTGCTGGGCGCGCTGCTGGCCTGGCCGGCCGAGCGCGCCGTGCTGTTCTGGCTGATCCTGGTCTTCTCGGTGATGTTCGCCCACGCCCCGGCCAGCGTGCGCCATGCCCTCTGGTTGAAGCGGAAGGCTCCGTGAGCGGCAGGCAGGTGCTGATCGTCGAGGACCACCCGCTCTTCGTGCAGGCGGTGAGCGAGCTCGTCGCCCGGCTCGACCGGAACGCCCAGCTGCGCAGCGCCCACACCCTGGCCGACGCCCTGGCGGCGCTCGAGGGCGGCTGGCTGCCCGACTTCGTCCTGCTCGATCTCAACCTGCCCGATGCCGCCGGCCTGGAGGGGGTGCGCCAGCTGCGTCAGCGTCTGCCGTGGGTTCCCGTGATGGTGGTGAGCGCGCTCGACGATCCCGAAGTCCGCCGCAAGCTGCGCGACGCCGGCATCGGCCGTTTCGTCTCCAAGAGCGCGCGCCCGGCCGAGTTCATCGAGTCGGTGCGCCAGATGCTGCAGCTGGCGCCCGAGGCGACGGCCGATTCGGGCAGGCAGCCGACGTCATTGCGCACGCCGCTGTCGCAGCGCCAGGTCGAGGTGCTGCGCGAAATGGCCACCGGCAAGTCCAACAAGGAGATCGCGCGCGGCCTGGAGATCTCCGTCGAGACGGTGCGGGCGCACGTGGTGGAGATCCTGGCCCGGCTGGGCGTGCGCAACCGCACCGAGGCGGTGATGGTGTTCTACTCGGGCCGCTTCGAATTGCCGCAATGAGGCGGGGCGCCCTCTTTGCGGCGGGACTGGCCCGCGCCCTGGCGCTGTGCCTGGGGCTGATCGCGTCCGCAGCGGCGGCCGCCGATCCGGTCGAATTGCGCCGCGAGCGGCCCGAGCCGGCGTTGTCCGGCCACATCGAGGTGCTGGAAGACCCCGATCGCCGTCTTGCGCAGACCGACTTTTCCCCGCAGGGCGCCATCCCCGGCATGGCGGCCTTGCCCGGCCGCCTGCACGCCTTCGGGTATTCGACCAGCGCCTTCTGGGGTCGCCTTGCGCTGGCCAACGCCGATCCGCAGCGGGTTGACTGGATGCTGGTCTATCGCCAGGCCGCGGTGGACCGCATCGAGGTGTTCATCGCCCGCGAAGGCGGCCCCTGGCAGGCGCTGGCGCCTTACGCGGCGGGCCAGTCGCGGCAGGTGTTCGGCGGCATGCGCTATCCGATTTACGCGGTGAGCCTGGCGGCGGGCGAGCAGGCGACGCTACTGGTCCGCATCGAGAACACCTCGCCGATCCGCTTCCCGCTGGCGCTGCAGGAGATGAGCGCATTCTTCATGCAGGACCGCGTCGGGCGGCTGTGGATGGGGCTGGCGCTGATGATCCCGCTGGTGGTGGCCGTCTACATGCTGTTCCTGTGGGGCGCCATGCGCGACCACAGCCTGCCCTTGTATATCGGCTTTCAGCTCTCCACCATGATCGCCTCGGCCTGGATCGGCGGCTTTCTCGCCGAGATCCTGCCCATGCTGCCGCGGCGGGCCCTGGCCGGGATCGGCGTCGGCGCCTTCAATCTCGGCCTGTGTCTCTGCCTGCTGCATGCCCGCGCCTTCCTCAAGCTGCCGCGCCGGCACCCGCGCCTGGCGCGCGCCCTGCTGCTGTGCGCGCCGGTCTTCCCGCTGATCGCCGCTTTGGAGTTCGTTCACAGCGCCGCCGCCCGCCCGCTGACCATCGCCGCCACGGTCGGGGTGGTGCTGTTCGTGTTCGGCGCCAGCCTGCAGGCCTGGTATCGGCGCCTGCCGCTGGCCGGCATCTATGCCCTGGCCTGGGGCAGCCTGCTGCCCGGGGTGGCGAGCATCGTGGCTTCGCGGCTGAACCTGATCGACCACGGCGCGGTGACGCAGGCCCAGCTGGCGGCCGGCGCCGCCTCCGCGCTGATCTTCGGTTTCGCCCTGGCGGCGCAGATCCGCCGGCGCGAGGCGCGCACCCGGACGGTGATGGCCCAGAGCTGGCTGCTCAATGCCGCCCATCACGATCTGCGCCAGCCCCTGCAGTCGCTCGGCATCTACCTCGAGCTGTTGCGCGGCGAGGCCGAGCGGCCCGCCCAGGTGCGGGCCCTCGCCGGGCGCATGGAGGCCGCCTACAACGGCCTGGCCGATTTCCTCGACGGCATGCTGGAGCTCTCGCGCGCCGCGACGGGGCGGCACGAGCCGCAACCCAGACGTCTGCGGGTCGATGACCTGCTGGCGCCGCTGGTGGAGGAATATCGCCGGCTGGCCGCCGCCGTCGGCCTCGAACTGCGCCATGTGCCCTGCAATGCCTGGATCGAGAGCGACCCGCGCCTGCTCGAGCGCATCGTGCGCAACCTGCTGGCCAATGCCGTGCGCTACACCCAGCACGGCCGCATCCTGGTCGGCTGCCGGCGCCGTGGCGGGCGCCTCGCCATCGAGGTCTGCGACACCGGCCCAGGCATCGCCGCGCGCGATCAGGAACGGATGTTCGCCCGCTACACCCAGGGCGAGGAGGCGCAGAACCGGCAGGCCGGCTTCGGCCTGGGCCTGGCCATCGTCCGCCAGCTGGCCGAGCGGCTCGGACACGAGGTGCGCCTGCATTCGGTGGAAGGGCGCGGCTCGCGTTTCGCGGTGCTGGCGGCGCGCCTGGACGGGTAAGGGTTCAGCCGCAGGCCGCGCAGCCCGGATCCCTGGCGAGCCGGATCGAGCGCCATTCCATCGCCAGGCCGTCGAGCAGCAGCAGTCTTCCGGACAGCGACTCGCCGCAGCCGGCGACGAGCTTGAGCGCCTCGGCGGCCTGCGTCGTGCCGATGATGCCGGTGAGCGGGGCGAAGACGCCCATGACCGCGCAGCGCACTTCCTCGGCCTCCTGGCCTTCCGGGAACAGGCAGTTGTAGCAGGGGCTTTGCGCCTCGCGCAGGTCGAACACCGAGACCTGGCCGTCGAAGCGGATGGCGGCGCCGGAGACCAGCGGCTTGCGGAACTTCACGCAGGCGC
>JADLGU010000116.1 GCA_020849155.1 Rhodocyclaceae bacterium
CAGCTCGTAGGAGCGCAGCAGCAGCTCGGCGAAGTCCACCACGCCCTCGCGCTGGCACTGCGCCTCGTATTCGCGATACAGCTCGACCCGCTTGCGCGTGTACTCGTCCCAGGCCTCGACCGCGTCCGGCCTCACGCCCGCCTCTTTCTGGCCGTTAATGAAGTTGACCAGGTCCCGAGGGGGAAATTTTTCGTCGTCGATATTCAAGGCCTTGAGCAGCCGCTTGACGGCGGCGAGCTGGTCGGCGGCATCGAGGATCTGGAACAGCTGCGGCAGGTTGGCGTCGCGGTGATGGGCGCGCAGCAGGCGGTTGCACAGGCCGTGGAAGGTGCCGATCCACATGCCGCGGGCGTTGATCGGCAGCATGGCGGTGAGGCGGGTCAGCATCTCCTTGGCCGCCTTGTTGGTGAAGGTGACGGCGAGGATGCCGTGCGGCCCGGCCTGGCCGGTCTGGATCAGCCAGGCGATGCGCGTGGTGAGCACGCGCGTCTTGCCGCTGCCGGCGCCGGCCAGGATCAGCGCATGCTGCGGCGGCAGGGTGACGGCGGCGTGCTGGGGCGGATTGAGCCCGCTGAGGAAATTCGGCATGGGAAGAATCGATTGGCGAAGCGAAATTATACTGCCTTGAACAAAGCAACCCGCTCCACAGCGGCCTGAACAAGAAACGTCGTGCAAAAAACCAATTCGGAAGCCGCCGAGCGCACAGCCGGGGAAGATCATCCGGTGCAGGAATGGCTCATGCTGGCGGGCGGCGCCAAGGCCGTCCGCCTGGCCGCCGCCATCACGCTCGTCGGCACGCTGGTGTTCATTGCGCTGATTCCCGATCTGAGCGGCCTCGACGACCGCCGGCTGGCCGGCTCTGCCTTCCTGATCCCGCTCAGCCTCGCCACGCTCTACCTGCTCTGGCGCGGCAAGGCCGTCGCCGCCTACCACACCCTGCTCTGGGGCGCGCTGGCGGCCGTCACCGTCGCCGCCCTGCTCAACGCCGGGCTGCGCAGCGCCATCATCTTCGTCTACGCCTCCGTCATCATGGGCGCGATGGCGCTGGGGCCGCGCGCGGTCATGCGCGTCGGCGCCGTCGCCATTCTCTGCGTCATCGGGCTCGGCCTGGCCGAGCATCTCGGCCTGACACAGGCCGAGCGGCGGGTGCCGGCCAGTCTCTTCGTCCTGATCCTGGTGCTGGTGCTGGCGATCATGACCGTCGTCGCCGCCAACATGGTGCGCGAACAGAAGCGCTGGCGCGACCGCGAAGCCGAGGCGACCCGCGCCCGGCAGGCCAGCCTCGCATCGCTGGCGCAGCGCGAGCGCGAGCTCGGCCTCATCATCAACCACATGCCGGCCCTGATCTGCGCCTTCGACGGCATGGTCTGCCGCTTCGCCAACCGTCGCTACGCCGAATATTTCGGCTACACCCCCGAGGCGCTCGCCGGCCGCCACCTGCGCGACATCCTCGGCGAGGCGGCCTTCGCGCACGCCGCGCCGCTCGTCGAGCGCGCCCTCGCCGGCGAGACGGTCAGCTACAAGGGACGACGCGACTCGCCTGTTTTCGGCGAACGCATCCTGCAGATCAGCCTGGTGCCGGGCGCCGAGGGGCCGGACGGCCGCCGCGGCTTCTTCGGCCTGATGCTCGACATCACCGAGCAGGAGCAGGCCGGCGAGGAAATCCAGCGCCTGAACCGCAGCCTCGACCAGCGCGTGCGGGAGAGGACCGCCGAGCTCACCGCCGCCAACCGCGAGCTGGAATCCTTCGCCTACTCGATCTCGCACGACCTGCGCGCGCCCTTGCGCGGCATCGACGGCTTCAGCCTGATGGCGCTGGAGGAATACGGCGAAAGACTCGACGCCCAGGGCCGCGGCTATCTCGAACGGGTGCGCGCCGCGGCGCAGCGCATGGGCCACCTGATCGACGACATCCTGGAACTGTCGCGCGTCTCGCGCCTGGCCATGCAGCGCGAGTCGGTCGACCTCGGTCGGCTGGCGGCGGAGCTGCTGGAGGAACTTCGCCAGTCCGACCCCGGGCGCCGAATCGAGGCCGCGATCGGGGAGTGCCGCGCCGAGGGCGACCCGCGCCTGCTGCGCATCCTGCTGCAGAACCTGATCGAGAACGCCTGGAAGTATTCCTCCAGATCGCCCGCGCCGCACATCGCCTTCGGCTGCACCCGCGAAGGGAGCGAGACGGTCTTCTTCGTCCGCGACAACGGGATCGGCTTCGACATGCAGTTCGCCGGCAAGCTCTTCACCCCCTTCCAGCGCCTGCATTCGGCCGAGGAGTTCGAGGGCAGCGGGGTCGGCCTGGCCACCGTCTCGCGCATCGTGCACCGCCATGGCGGCCGCGTCTGGGCCGAGGCCGCTCCTGGGATCGGCGCCACCTTCCGCTTCACCCTGGCCGGCAAGGGCGCCGCGGATGCCGCCCGAGCATGACGTACCCGCCGGCCGGGCTTTGCGCCGCAAGTCCTATTCAGGCAGGATAATGCCCAACCACCGCCATCGAACCATGAATCCGCCCGCCGAAAAGCCGAGCGCCGAACCTGTATTGATCGAGGCTTCGAAGCGCGCCGTCCTGCGCCTGATCTGCTGGTTGCTGGTGGCCGGCCCGCTGGCGTTCCTTTTCGCTCTGTTCATCGTCCTGCCTGCCCATCCGCTGCAGGCGGTCGGCCCCCTGCTGATCCTCTGCCTGGCCGGGCTCTGTCTGTTCCTGATCCGGCTCCGGCAGGAAACCGCCGCCGCCAGGCTGCTGGTCTATGGCGGCTGGGCGGCCATCGCCGCGCACACGCTGGTCAGCGGCGGCGGACTTCACACGCCCCAGCTGGCCGCCATGCCGCTCGGCATCATGCTCGCGGGCTGGCTGCTGGGCCGCCGCCACGCCATCGCCGTCACCGTCCTCGTCGTCCTGTTCTCCCTGGTCCTGGCCGTGCTCGGCCAGACCGGGCCGCCCCAGCTCCTGCCGCCGTTGCTGGTCTGGCTGCCGCGCGCCGTGGTGGCGGTCGGCGTCTGCCTGCTGACGCTGTACATCGTGGGCACCTACGAGGAACGGCTCGCCGAGGTGAAGCGGCTGGGCGAATCCCTGGCCGAGGAGCGCACCCAACTGCGCCGCATCGCCGAAAACGTGCCGGCCCTGATCTTTCATGGCGACCGCGGGATGCGCTGCCTGTTCGCCAACCGCCAGTTCGCCGACTTCTTCCACGGCGGCGGGGTGCCGCTGGAAGGCATGC
>JADLGU010000117.1 GCA_020849155.1 Rhodocyclaceae bacterium
AGGCCTTGTTGATCTGGCTGCGGCCGGTGAAGGCGAAGTCGTAGGTGACGATGGGGTATCGGGCGATCGCCTCCAGCGTCAACGGTTTCGCCTTGAGGATGGGATGGTCCGGCGGCGCGATGACGCAGCGGTTCCACTGGTAGCAGGGCAGCATCACCAGCTCGTCGCGCTCGGCGATGGCCTCGGTGGCAATGGCGAGGTCCGCCGCGCCGGCCAGCACGTGGTCGCACACCTCGGCCGGGCTGCCCTGGCGCAGGCTGACGCGCACGTTCGGGTGGCGTTTCATGAACTCGCCGATGATCGGCGGCAGCACGTAGCGCGCCTGGGTGTGGGTGGTGGCGATGGTCAGTGTGCCGGATTCCCCGGCACCGAATTCCTGGCCGACGCTGCGCAGGTTGTCGAGGTCGCGCAGCAGGCGCTCGGCGATCTTCAGCACCTCCCGCCCCGGATCGGTGACGGCGGTCAGGCGCTTGCCCTGGCGCACGAAGACATCCACGCCGAGTTCCTCCTCGAGCTGGCGGATCTGCTTCGACACCCCCGGCTGCGAGGTATGCAGGGCGGCGGCGGCCTCGGAGACGTTGAGGCCGCTGCGGGCGACCTCGTATACGTAGCGCAGCTGCTGCAGGTTCATGGAATGCCATCCTATATAGCCATTGGTTATTTAATACTAACATTAAAGTATTTTTCAATTCTATAGGCCGCCACTACCATCCGTACCTACTATGGATGCGGCCTACACACTTTCAGGTTTCGTCGTCGGCGCCATCGTCGGTCTCACCGGCGTCGGCGGCGGCTCGTTGATGACGCCCCTGCTGGTGCTGCTGTTCGGCGTACACCCGGCCACGGCGGTCGGCACCGACCTGCTCTACGCGGCCCTGACCAAGGCCGGCGGCACGGCAGTGCATGCCTCGCACCGCACGGTTGACTGGCGCGTCACCGGACGGCTGGCCGCCGGCAGCCTGCCGGCGGCGGCCCTGACGCTCGCCTCGGTCTGGTACTTCGAGGTCGACCGCAGTCTCTTCTCGCAGCTCATTTCCGGCGCGCTCGGCGTGGCGCTGCTCCTCACCGCCGCCGCCCTCGTCTTCAAGGCGCGCGTGCAGCGCTTCGCCCTGGATCATCTTTCCGACGCCTGGCACACCCGCCGTGTCGGCCCGGCCACCGTCGCCGTCGGCGCCCTGCTCGGCGTGCTGGTCTCGCTCTCCTCGGTCGGCGCCGGCGCGTTGGGCGTCACCGCCCTGTTGTTCCTCTACCCGACTTTGCCGGCGGTGCGCATCGTCGGCTCGGACCTCGCCCATGCCGTGCCGCTGACCCTGGTCGCCGGCCTCGGCCACTGGCTGCTCGGCAACATCGATTGGTCGCTGCTCGGCGCGCTGCTGCTCGGCTCGCTGCCCGGCATCTGGCTCGGCAGCCACTTCGCGGTGAAGGTGCCGGAGCGCTGGCTGCGCTCGGGGTTGGCCGCGCTGCTTGTCCTCATCGGCACGAAACTGGTTCTCTGAAAGGAAATATATGGACCCCAACGCTCACATTCGTTCTCTGCCCCCCGAGGGGGCGCATGCCTCCATCTGGGCGGCCCAGCGGGAGGCATGATCATGTCCCTGCTCAAATCCCTCTCCGACGCCGAAGAAA
This sequence comes from Rhodocyclaceae bacterium, assembly GCA_020849155.1. Lineage (GTDB taxonomy): Bacteria > Pseudomonadota > Gammaproteobacteria > Burkholderiales > Rhodocyclaceae > Desulfobacillus. The sequence continues at coordinate 1,627 of JADLGU010000117.1, forward strand.
TCGCCCACTACGAGGAAGCGCTCGCCCGCTATCTCGACCTGGAGCTCGACGCCGAACGCTTCACCGCCCTGCGCCTGCAGCAGGGCGTGTACGGCCAGCGCCAGGAGGGCGTGAACATGGTGCGCGTCAAGCTGCCCGGCGGCCGTCTGAGCCCTTCGCGGCTGGCGGCCATCGCCGAGGTCGCCGAGAAGCACGTGCCGCAGCAGGTGGCGCACATCACCACGCGCCAGGACATCCAGCTGCACCACGTGCCGCTGGCCGAAACCGGCGCCGTGCTGCGCCGCCTGGCGGAGGACGGCGTGACGACGCGCGAGGCCTGCGGCAACACCATCCGCAACATCACCGCCTGCCCGCTCGCCGGCGTCTGCCCGCGCGAGCATACCGACGTGACCAGGCATCTCGACGGCGCCGTGGCGCATTTCCTGCGCAACCCGCTCAACCAGCAAATGCCGCGCAAGGTCAAGGTCAGCTTCTCCGGCTGCGAGGCGGATTGCGCCCAGGGCCTGATCCACGACATCGGCCTTGTCGCCACGCGCCGCGGCGACAAGGCCGGCTTCACCGTGCTCGCCGGAGGCGGTCTCGGCCACAAGCCGCACGAGGCCATCACCGTCGCCGAGTTCATCGAGGAGCGCGACCTGCTGCCGGCGATGGAGGCCGTCATCACCCTGCACAACAAGCACTCGGATCGCACCAAGCGGGCCAAGTCGCGCATCAAGTTCCTGGTGGACCGCTTCGGCGAGCAGGGCTTCATCGAGCGCTTCAACGAGGAATTCGCGCGCACCCGCGCCGCGCTGGCCGACAAGCCGGCGCCGCAGGGCGAATGGCGCGCCGCCGCGCGCGGCCCCGTGCCCGGCCCGGGCGCGCCGCGCGTCTTCTTCGCGCAGAAGCAGACGGGCCTGCATGTGGTGCCGGTCGCCGCGCCGCTCGGCCAGCTCAAGTCCGCCCAGCTCGGGGGGCTCGCCGCGCTGCTCGGCGAGTACGGCCTCGACGACGTGCGCACCACGCAGGACCAGAACCTGATCGTCCTCAACGTGCCGGCGGCGCAGATTTCGTCGCTGACCGCGCGGCTGGCCGAACTCGGCCTGAAGACGCCGCAGGCGGGCGACA
>JADLGU010000118.1 GCA_020849155.1 Rhodocyclaceae bacterium
CAGCCAGCGCGGCGCGGTTGAGGCCGAGGGCACGCGTGCTGCCGGACAGGGTCCACAAGATGCCGCCGAGGGAAACGAACCAGACCAGAACCGAGAGATCGACGTGCACCACCAGGGCGACGCGGAAGAAGTCGGCCGCCGGCATCAGGCTCTGGAACTGCGGCGCGCGAGAGAGCACCAGCACGATCGACAGCAGGCCGGAACCGATCAGCGCCAGGAGGCCCAGCCAGAGCCAGCCGCGGGCCAGGCGCTGCAGGCGCGGGTCGGCGACTTGCAGCGAATAATCGGCGCCGGAAGCGCCGGAGAAACGCCTCATTGGGCGAAGAAGATGCCGCCCTTGTCGGCGCTGAAGTCGATCACCACGATCTGCGCCGGCTTCAGCACCAGCTTCTCTTCCCTGACGTAGTTATAGCCCTCGTGGCGCACGCTGTCGTTCATTTTCACCGACAGGGTGTGCTCGCCGGCCGGCACCTCGACGCGCTGGTAGGTGGTGGCGGTGCCGTCCCTGGACAGGCCCGAGGGCGGGGTGACGCTCTTGTGCAGCGGCTTGCCGTCGAGCTCGATTTCGACCGTCACCGGCGAGCGCTCGCGCGGGCAGGCCATCGGCGCGCGCATGTTGGGCGCCAGCTTGGCGAGTTCCTCGGCGGTGCGCTTGCGGCACTCGGTGACCGGCTGGCCGTGATGGCTGTAGGAGAGCTTGATCAGGGCCATGTCGGGCGCCAGGTGCCGGTAGGCCGGCGAGGTCGAGAAGTAGCCGATGATCACGGCGAACAGGCCGTAGAACAGGGCCTGGCCGACCAGGGCCACGGGGTTGAGGGGCGATTTGCTAACCATGTTGGGCGATCCTCCGGGGAGTATACGGGCGCAGGCGTTTTTCGTCAGCGCCGAATGATTGTAGATTCTGGCGGAATTCCTCGAGGGCCGCCTTGAGGGAGCTCATTTCGTGGCCGTCGGCCCAATGGATGCGCAGCCGCTCGGCCGGCACCGTCGGGCGCAGGTGCGGCTCGCGCCGCCCGGCCAGGCGCTCTTCCGTCCAGCGCGTGCCGAAGCGGTAGGCGCAGCTGCCCTCGCGGCAGCCGCTGACCAGCACGCCGTCGGCGCCGCCGCGCAGGGCGTACTCGACGAAGCTGGGCGGCAGCAGGCCCGTGCACATCAGGTTCAGCACCGCGGTGTCGGCGCCTTGCAGCCGGCGCACATCCGCCGCGCAGCCGCAGCCGAAGACGGCGATCTTCACCGGGCCGGCGAGGGCGGCGATCTTGCGCTCCATCTCCTCGCGCAGGGCGCCGACCGGCTGCTGCGGCATGTCGATGCCGGTGAGCAAGGTATCCACACTGCGGAAAGGGGTGGACGAGGGGCAGGCGCCGGCGCAGATGCCGCAGGAGGCGCACAGCTCGGGGATCACCTGCGCCAGTTCGTGGCCGGGCTTGTCCGGGTGCGGCGTCATGGCGATGGCGCCGTAGGGGCAGTCGACGAAGCAGCGGCGGCAGCCGTTGCAGTTGGGCGGATTCACTACCGCGAGAGGCGGCTGCCGGGGATGCGGCAGCAGCGGCAGCGCCAGCAGCAGCAGGGTGGCGAGGCCGGCGAGGGCCCACAGCCCGGCCGGCGAGGTGAAGTACATCAGCGGGTGGATGAACAGGTAGTACCAGTCGATGTGCAGCAGCTCCGGCAGGCTCGTCAGCTCGGCCTTGCCGTGCGAGACGGTCGGCTTGACCAGCGCCAGCGCCAGCAGCATGCCCAGCGTGCCGAATCCCAGCGCCCGCGAGGGAAACACGTCGGACTGCGAGACGCGCTGGATGTGCACCCACAGGGCCAGCAGCAGCAGCAGCGGGATGCCGATGTGGAGGAACACCAGCAGCGAGAAGAAACGGTCGTTGAGGATGCCGGGCTGGAAGTTGCGGGCGGCCGGATCGGAGAAGATCGGCAGCCAGTCGAACCATTCGGCGCTGGCCACCGCGGAGAAGAGGCCCAGCTGGTCCCACACCAGCCAATAGCCGCCGATGCCGGAAGCATAGACCAGCCAGATCACCGGCACGCCGGTGATCCAGGAGTACCAGCGGAAGCTGTGGTAGCGGCCATAGAGCAGTTCGCGCGCCAGGTGCAGCAGCATCGCCAGCACCAGGCCGTCGGCGGCATAGCGGTGCAGGCTGCGGATGACGCCGCCCAGCCACCACTGCTGGTGGGTGTAGTACTCGATCGAGGTGTGGATGTCCTCGATGCCGGTGTCGAGGATGATGAACAGGTAGATGCCGGTGGCCAGCGCGATCCAGACGAAATAGAAACCGAGCGCGCCCAGGTGGCGCCAGGGATTGGCGGCGGCACCGAAGAAGGCGTCGAAGAAGCGCTCGACGCGTTGCAGCAGGGCGAGTCCGCTCAGGCGGACGGATTCGATTGCGCTCACGTTGGGGGAACCCGCGGACGGGTTTATTAGTATTTGATGATATGCGCTGCAGGCCCCGGGCCAATTGACGCCTGTCAAATGGCGGGACGATTCTTGCGGCGCATGCCCTTCCAGAGATACCAGACGATGTAGGAGAGGAAGGTGAGGAAGCCGGCGATCTCGAAGATCAGGGCATAGCTGAGGCGGTATTCGCCGGTCCTGGGGTCGTATACCGAGCAGAGGATGCGCACCCGGTCGAGCAGGTCGGCCACCGCGCCGGTCTGCGCCACCGGGGCGCCGGTGACGAGTTGCTTCATCGGCTCGACCAGTTGATCGGCGCCGAGCGTCTCGCCGTAGATCTGCCGGTAGATCTTCCCCTCGGCATCGACCAGCGTGACCTGCACGAGGTGGTCGAAGCCGGCCGGCGTCGGCGCATAGCTGAAGCCGAAGGCTTTCGTCAGCTCGCCGACAATGGCCGGCGCCGGGCTGAGGAACTCCCAGTTGGGGAAGACGATGCCGTTCTGGGTGGCGAAGGCCTTCATCGCCGAGGGCGAGTCGAAGGGCTGGTTGAAGCCGATGCTGACGATGTTGAAGCGCTCGGCGCCGAGCGCCGCCACGGTGTTGACGACGGCCTTCTGCAGGTTGCGGGTGGTGGTGGGGCAGACCTCGAAGCAGCCGGTGTAGATGAAGCTCACCAGCAGCGGCTTGCCGCGGTAATCGGCCAGGCGCACCGGTTTCTCGTTGCGGTCGAGGAGGGTGAAATCCCCCACCGGGCGATTGACGACGGACTGCGACAGCTCCAGCGCCTTGGCCTGGTCGAGCACCGGGACGTTGGGGGCGAGGGCGGGATCGAGCGGCCGCGAGGATACCTTGTCCTCGGCCAGGGCCGCATCGCCCAGCAGCGCGGCGCAGCACAGCAGCAGGAAACAACGGAGCGTTTGCATGGCCGGCATGATCTCCGCGACCACCCGGAGCGTCAAGCGAACGGATCAAAAAAAGGGCCGCTTGCGCGGCCCTTTTTCGGAACTGCGGCTGGCGCTCAGGCCATGCCCCAGAGGGACGACAGGTACTTCCAGTTCACGAAGTAGTACAGGATGAACGAGACCAGGAAGACCAGCGCCAGCACCATGGTGCCCGGGGTGGCGACGTGGGCCGCGTGTCCGCCCGTCTGCGGCGGCAGGGTCAGCGGGATCGGCGTGCTGCGGGTCTCGCCTTCGTCCAGCTTCTTGCCGAACAGCAGCGAGAGGACGATCTGCAGGATCCAGCCGGCGCCGCCGATGATGGCGATGACGCCGAAGATGCCGGTCAGGCCCATCATCAGGTAGGCGGCGCCCGGCCACTCGTAGGCCATCGGCGCACCGGCGAAGGCCATATCCCAGTGACGGCGGGAGACGCCCAGAGTGCCCGCGCCCATCATCACCAGCGCCACCACGTACATGGAGAGGCCGAAGAGATAGGGCTGCAGCTTGGCGAAGCCGGGGAACAGCACTTCACGCTTGAACAGCACCGGCACCAGGAAGTAGGTGAGGCCCATGAAGGCCAGGGTGGTGCCGATCACGACCGTGGCGTGGAAGTGGCCCGGCACGTAGATGGTGTTGTGGATCAGCAGGTTCAGCTGTTCCGTGCCCATCATGACGCCGGAGATGCCGCCGAGGAAGCCGAAGCCGACCAGCGAGAGGAATATCGCCGAGAAGGCCGGGTTGCCCCAGGGGGCTTTCCTCAGCCACTCGAAGAGGCCCTTGTTGAAGCCCTTGGCGCGCTGCGCCTGCTCGATGGCGGCCTGGATCGTCATTCCATGGATCATCGAGGCCAGCACCGCGAAGTAAATGAAGTACGTGGTGTTGACCACCTTCCACTCGGAACCGACGCCCGGGTCTGACAGCAGATGGTGGGCGCTGGCGAGCTGCAGGAACAGGATGTAGAGGAGGAAAGCCGAGCGGCTCA
>JADLGU010000119.1 GCA_020849155.1 Rhodocyclaceae bacterium
AACTCGCCACCATCCCGGGCGCCTTCGTCTTCGCCGCGCCCTACCCGATCGTCGGCGGCCAGCGCGGCGAGCCGCTGCAGTTCGTGCTGGCCGGCGAAAACCTTCAGGAAGTCGGCCGCCTCTCGCGCGAGCTGCAGCAGCGCCTGGCGCAGGTCGTCGGCATCGGCCGGCTCGACACCGACCTGCAGCTCGACCTGCCGCAGCTGGTGTTCCAGCCAGACCGCGCGCGCATCGCCGCCGCCCAGCTCAGCTCGCAGGACGTGGCGCTCGCCGTCAACATGCTCACCGGCGGCATCGACATCGCCAAGTTCAACGACGAACCGGGCGACGGCCAGCGCTACGACATCCGCGTCAAGGGCCGCGAAGGCGAGTTCACCCAGCCGTCCGACCTGTCCAAGATCTGGCTGCGCGCGAAGGACGGTAAATTGGTGCGTCTCGACAGCGTCGCCTCGTTCGGCGAGCGCCTCGGCCCGGCGGTGATCGGACGCTTCGACCTGCAGTACGCGGCCACCTTCTACGCCTCGCCGACCATTCCCCTCGGCGAGGCCGTCGCCAGGCTGCGCGAGGTCGCCGCAGAGATCCTGCCGGCCGGCTACCAGGTCAAACTGGTCGGCCAGGCGGAGGAATTCGGCAAGACGCAGAAGTACATGACCTTCGCCTTCACGCTGGCGCTGGTGCTGCTCTACATGGTGCTCGCCAGCCAGTTCAACTCCTTCCTGCAGCCGGCGATCATCATGCTGGCGCAGCCGCTCGCCATCATCGGCGGCGTGGCGGCGCTGTGGCTGTTCGGCCAGACGCTCAACATCTATTCGATGATCGGCCTGGTGCTGCTGATCGGCCTGGTGGCGAAGAACTCGATCCTGCTGGTCGACCTCGCCAACCAGCGCCGGGAAGGCGGCCTGGCGGTCGACGCCGCACTGCGCGACGCCTGCCCGACGCGTATGCGGCCGGTGCTGATGACCTCCGCCACCATCATCCTCGCCCTGTTCCCGGCCGCGCTGGGCCTGGGCGCCGGCGCCGAGACCAACCAGCCGCTGTCGATCGCCGTCATCGGCGGCATGATCTCCTCGACGCTGCTGACGCTGGTGGTGGTGCCGGCGGTGTATTCGCTGGTGGAAGGCCGGCGGGAGCGGCGGGCGTAAAAAAACGGCGCCCGCAGGCGCCGTCCTCGATGCGAGTACAGGCGTTGTTTAATGTTTGTGGCCGTGATCCATGGTCGCCGGCGCAGCGAGGTCGCGCACCTCGGCCTTGATCTCGAGCGTCTGCACCTGTTTGTCCTTGCCCTCGATCTTCAGCGTGATGGGCACCACGTCGCCCTTCTTCATCTGCTGCTTGAGATCCATCAGCATGACGTGGTTGCCGCCCGGCTGAAGCTTGATGCCCTTGCCTGCGGGCAGGTCGAGCTTCGGGATGGCGCGCATCTTCATCACGCCATCCTCCATCTTCATGGTGTGGATTTCAACTACGCCCGCGACCGGACTCGATGCCGAGAGCAGCGACGCCGCCTCGCTGCTGGTGATCTCCATGAAGGCGCCGGTAGCCTTCTGCGCCGGCGTGGTGCCGCGCACCCAGGCGTCCTTGACGGCGACATCGGCCATGGCGGACAGGGAGAAGGCGGCGAGGCCGAGGGCGGTAATGACTGCTTTCTTCATTGCTGGCTCCTTGAGTTGACTGGTCGAATTGTATCAGCGCTGCCGCGACGGATCGGTGACGAAGCCGATGCGCACGAGGCCCGCCCTGGCCGCCGCCGACATCACCTGGGCGACGCGCTCGTAAGGCACCAGACGGTCGGCGCGGATGTGCAGCTCCGGCTGCGGCTGCTGCATGGCGGCGGCGGAGAAGTGCGACTCCAGCTCCTCCATGACCACCGGCGCGCCGTTCCAGTGCAGGCCGCCGTCCTCGCGGATGCCGAGCTGCACGTGCTCGGGGCGGGTGATGTTGGGGCTGCTCGAGGCCTTGGGCAGGTCTATCTTCACCGAGTGGGTCAATAGCGGCGCGGTGACGATGAAGATCACCAGCAGCACCAGCATCACGTCCACCAGCGGAACCACATTGATCTCCGCCATCGGCCCCTGCTGGCCGCGCCCGTCGAAGCTTCCCATCGCCATGGCGTACTCCTTGTTCAGCGTTGCGCGGCGGCGCGTAGTTGGCGCACCTCGCCGGCCGAGCTGTTGCTCTTGGCGCCGACGGTCATCAGCGCGTAGAGGTCGTGGGCGTAGGCGTCGAGCTTGGCCAGCCAGATGCGGTTGCGCCGGTTGAAGGCGTTGTAGGCGAGCACCGCCGGGATCGCCACGGCCAGCCCCAGCGCCGTCATGATCAGCGCCTCGCCGACAGGCCCGGCCACCTTGTCCAGCGTGCCCTGGCCGCTCATGCCGATCTGCACCAGGGCGTGGTAGATGCCCCATACCGTGCCGAACAGGCCGACGTAGGGCGCCGCCGACCCCGCCGAGGCCATCAGCGTCAGGCCGTGCTCGACGCGCGCCGCCTCCTGGTCGATGCCGTTCCTCAGCACGCGCGTGAGGAACTCTCCCTGGCCGCCGGCCGCGGCCAGGCGCTGCAGGCCCTGGGCACGACCCTCGTCGGAGGCTTCCAGCGCCTGGTGGGCGAGGTCGGCGAAGGCGTTGTCGGCGTTCTGGCGACCGAGCATGTCCTTCACTTCCTGCAGCGAGGCGGCGCCCCAGAACTGGCGCAGGAAGCCGCTGGCGCGGCGCCCGGCGAGCAGGTTCGCCAGCCCCTTGACGAGGATCAGGTACCAGCTCGCGACGGACAGGGCGAGCAGCAGGCACAGCACGACGCGCCCGACGGCATCGGACTGCGAGAGGAAATGGGCGAAGCCGAGGCTTTCGTTCATGGCAACTCCTTCAGAAAAGTCAGTCTCCGTATGACGGCGATCCTCAACGCAGCTCGAACTTGAACGGCTGCGTGGCCACCGCGCGCACCGGCTGGCCGTCGCGCCGCGCCGGCGTGCAGCGCCAGGTTTTCACGGCGGCGAGCGCCGCCTCGTCGAGGCGCGCGAAGCCGCTCGACGCGGCCACGCGCGCCGCGCCAATGTTGCCGTGCTCGTCGAGCTCGACGCGCAGCACCACCTTGCCTTCCTCGTTCAGGCGGCGCGACAGCGGCGGATAGGCCGGCGCGCTGCGCTCCGGACAGGACACCGACCGCTCGGCGCCGAGCGTCACCGGCCCGGCCGGCCGTGGCGGCGCCTCGACGACCGGCGCCGGCGGAGGCGGCGGCGCCACCGGCTCGGCCGGCGACAGCACGGGCGCTGCCGCCGTCAGTTGCTGAGGCTGCGGCCGCTCCGCCAGGCGCGGCTTTTCCATGCGCCGCGGCCGGGGCGCCTCCTTCGGCGCGGGTGGCGGCTGCAGCGTGACGGTCTCGACGAACAGTGTCGCCACTTCGTCCGGGATCACCGGGATGCGATGGCCCCACAGGCCAACCAGCGCCGCGCCATGCAGCAGGGCCACCATGGCCAGTCCGGCGAGGCGCTGCGCGCCGAATGCCTCAGAGCGTGCCACGCAGTTCCAGCAGCCAGGTCCTGGCCGGATAAGGGTGGAAGACGAACGCGCGCCGGTCGGTCAGGTTGTCCACGCCGACGGCGAGGCGGACATGCTTGTCCAGTTTCCAGTTCACCCGCGCGTCCCAGAGCGTGTAGCGGCTGGTGCCGCCGTAGGTGTCCGGGTTGATGTCGCTGCCGTCGAGCGTGTTGTGCTGGCGGCCGCTGTGGCGCAGCCCGAGCGTCCAGGACAGTTTCTCGCTCTGCCGCCAGGTGGCGCTGGCGTTGAGGCGCCAGTCGGGAATGCGCGGCATGCGCTCGCCCACGCTGGCGGGGAACTTGTCGTTCTTCAGGATCTCGGCGTCGGCATAGGTCAGGCCGCCCGAGACGTCGAGGCCGCGGACGAGGACGTTCTCGGCGCTGTAGGCGATCTCGATGCCGTCGGTGCGCACCTTGTCGATGTTCTGGATGTTGGTGACGGTGGGGAACACCGTGACGTTGGTCTGCGAGTAGAGGGCGTCGCGCACGGCGTCGCGGAACAGCGTCAGGCGCAGCAGGCCGTTGTCCAGGGCGCGCTCGGCGGTCAGCTCCGCCGAGGTGGCGCGCTCGGCGCGCAGGTTGGGATCGTTATTCACGATGCTGCCGGCGGAGATCGAGCCCTGGAACATCTCGCTCACCGTCGGCATGCGCCAGGCCCGGCCGAGCGAGGCGCGCAGGCGCCAGCGCGCGTCGAGGTCGTGGCTCAAAGACAGCTTGGGCGACAGGAAGGATTCGTTGCGCCGCGCATAGCCCAGCCAGGTGGTGGCGTTGGCCAGCGCGCCGTCGAAGGCTTTCCAGCGCTCGTAGCGCAGCCCGGCGGTCAGCGTCCAGGACGGCAGGAATTTCCAGGCATCCTGGGCGTAGAGCGCGGTCGTCGCGCTCTTGCCGCCGAAGAAGCTGCTGCGCGTCGTCGTGGCGGCGGCGAGCCAGTTGCTCGCGTTGAGCGTCAGGGTGCTCAGGAGGTAGCGGTCGTAATGGGCGCCGAAGCTCACCTCGTGGCCGCTGCCGGAGGGACGCCAGACCGCCCTGGCGTCGGCCGTGCGCCAGCCGGTGCCGTCGCCGTAGGAGACCGTGCCGGCGCCGCCGAGCGCCGCGGCGGGCAGCGCCGTCGAGGGCTGGCGCGTCGCGTCGGCGGCGAAGTCGTAGTGCGTCAGCGCCGCCTCGAAATCCCATTCGCCGCGCGTGTTCGTGCGCAGCGAGAGGCCGTGCATGTGGTGCGTCTCGTCGCGCAGGCTCGGCCGCATGGCGGCGCCGCTGATCGTGTAGCGGAAGCCGCCGATGTTCACGTTGCCCGAATAGACGGTGCCGCCCGCGGCATTGCGCAGATAGCTGTCCACGGAAACCTCGGAATCGCTGCGCCACTGGCCGAACAGGTAGGTCAGCTTGAGCCACGACGTCAGGTCGTAGCCGAGCTTGATCTTGAAGTTGTCCTGGCGCGATGCGTCGATGCTGGTGGCGCCGAAGACGACGCGCTGGCGGCCCGTCGGATCGGTGTCCATGGCGTAGCCGGTCACCACCGTGTCGCCGCCGCCGGCCGGCGTCGTCGAGCGCGTCGCCGTCGCCCAGCCCTGGGGATGGCTGCGGTTCTGGATGTGGCTGGCGGAGACGAACCAGGAGAAGGCGCCGTGGCGGCTGCCGAGCGTGGCGGTTTCCTGATGGCCGGAAAAGACATCGTCGGTGCGGTAGTGGTCGTAGTGCTGACGGAACGCCTGCGCGCGCACGCTGCCTTCGAGGGCGTCCGGCGTGCGCGTCGTCATCAGCACCGTCGCGCCCATGGCGTGGCCCGGGTAGAGGGCCGAATAAGGGCCATAGGCGACGTCCATGCGCGCGATCTCCTCCGGCGCCACCATGCCCCAGCGCGGCGTGTTGCCGAAGCTGTTGCCGAGCAGGTTGGAAATCAGCATCCCGTCCACATAGACGAGCGAGCGGGCGCCCTGCTGGGAACCCGAGCTGCGCGAGGCGATGGTGCCGTTGCGGTCGCCGATGAAGCGCTTGCGCACGAGCAGGCTGGGCAGGTAGCGCAGGCCGTCCTCGACGTTGACCACGTTCTGTTCGGCGAGGCGCTCGGCGCTGACGCCCTCGGCGACCGCCGGCAGGGACGGCGCGAAGGCGGGTCGCGCGCCGCTGACGGTCATCTCCGGCAGGGACTGCTCGCCCTCGGCGGCGCCGGCGGCGGGCACGCCCAGGGCGAGAAGCGTCGCCAGCACGATCGGTTTTCGTTTCATCCTGTTTGCTCCCTGAATAAACTCATGGCGCCGCCCGCCGGCGCTTCAGCCAGTCCCTGAGTTGCGCCTCGCCCAGCAATCCGGAATGCGCCTCACGCCGGTGCGCGGCGTCGAACAGGTAGCTGCGCGGCAGCTCGCCGCGCCAGGCCGGGTCGATGGCGTAGCGCAGGCGCTCCGGCACGGCGTCGTCGAACACCCAGGTGTCGAGGTGCGCGAGGCCGAAGCGTTTGAGCGCCGCCCGGATCTCGCGCGCCTCGGCCGGCGTGTCGGTGGACACGATCACCAGCGGCAGCGCGCGGTCGTGGCGGGCAAGCCGGCCCAGGGTCTGCAGTTCCTTGACGCAGTGGTTGCAGGTCAGCGACCACAGGGCCAGGATGAAGGGCCGTCCGGCGTATTGCTGCTGGATGGCGGACAGGCTGTCGCCGGTGAAGGGCTGCAGCCGGCCGGCCGCGACGGCGCTCGTCGCGCCGAGCAGCGCGAAGGCGAACAGCCAGGCGCGCATCATGGCTTCGCCTCCGCCACCGGCAGCACGCGCAGCCCCTCGGCGGCGGCATTCCACACCACCAGCGCCTGCCGCGCGTCGAGGAGCGGCAGCGCGTAGTCGGCCTGCTGCGCCGCCTCGGCGAGCTTCTGCGGCGCGCCCCAGCTGGCGCCGGCATCCGGCGAGAGCATGGCCCAGACGGAGAAGCGCCGGCCGTCGAACTCGCGCCAGGCCAGCAGCACGCGGTCGCCCGCGGCCGCCACGGCCGGGTGGCCGGCCTGGCGCGCGGCGTCGCCCAGCGCCAGCGGCGCGCTCATCTCGCGCCGCGCAGCCGTTTTCGAAAAGTCGGTCTGCGCAACACGGCGATGGAAGATGCCCTTGCGCCGGGCGCCGTCGGTGTACCAGACGATGTGCAGGTTGCCGCGCCCGTCCTCGGCGATGCCGCCGCCGTGGTGCGGGCAGCCGTCGATCTCCCACTCGTCGTCGGTGACGCGCAGGACGGGTCCGCCGTCGAGCGCGGCGATGGCGAAATCGCGGATGTTGCGGCCGAAGACGTGGCGCCAGAAGGCGAGCGGGCCCTGCGCCGACCAGGTCAGCGCCGTGCGGCAGCACTGGCAGCTGTGCTCGGCCACCTTGCGGTTGGGCGCGAAGGTCGCGCCGCCGTCGGCGGAGCGCGCGGCATACAGGCCGACATCGGTCTGCGGCGACTTGTTCGCCGTCCTGTCGCTGCGGCTGCGCGCGTCCAGCCAGGTGATGGCGACGCCGCCCTTTCCGTCTACGGCAAGCGCATCGAAACGGTGGCTGACGATCTGGCGGTCGTCGTTGACGACGATGGGGGCCGAGAAGCTCTTGCCGCCGTCCGTCGAGCGCGCATAGCGGATATCGGCCGACATCGGCTTGGTGAGGCCCTGCGTCCAGGACACATGCACCGTGCCGTCCGCGCCGACGGCCAGCTTGGGGCGGTTCTCGCCGTCGGCCGTGACGGCTTCGGCCTGGGGCGTCACGGCCACCGGCGCGGAAAAGCTGCCGCCGGCGTCGGCAGAATGCGACACCAGCAGCCGGCGTTCGTGCACGCGCGCCAGCCAGAGGCGCCCCTGCGCATCGAGCGCGGCGCCCACGGCCAGCGGATTCTTCTCGGCCAGGCGCGCCTCCCAGGCCTGCTGCCTGCGGGCGGCGGCGTCCTCGGCGGAGGCCGGGCCGGCAGACGGCTGCGCCCCTGCCGCCAGCGGCAGCAGACCGGCGAGGACAAGACTCGGGATGATGCAACCACGCATGCGCGCGCTCCGGAAAAGAGCGCAAGCATAGCCAAGCGCCGCCCTCCGGCCGTGCGGCATTTGGTCGCAAGCGGGTAGCTTTGCCCTGCGGCAAATTGCCGCAGGCCGAGCGGAGTGCATCGGCTAGAATCGGCAGGAAACCATGCTGACCCCGGATTCTTCCCGCCCCGACCAGGGGCTCGACCCGCTGCGCCGTCTCGTGCTGATGCGCTGGTTCGCCGTGGCCGGGCAGTTCGCCCTCGCAGTCGCAGCAGGGCCCCTGCTCGACATCGAACTGCCGCTCGCCCCGATGCTGGGGATCATCGCCCTGCAGGCCGGCTTCAACCTGCTCACGCTGCGGCGCGTCGCGCTGGGCAGCGCGGCCGGCGACGCCGAACTGTTCACTCAGCTCGGCGTGGACATCACCGCGCTCACCCTGCTGCTGTTCTTCAGCGGCGGCGCGGCCAATCCGCTCGTCTCGCTCTATCTGCCGGGCATCGCCATCGCCGCCGTGGTGCTGCCCGGCCGCCTCGCCTGGGGCGTCGTTGCGCTGAGCGTGGCGGCGTACTCCCTGCTGGCCTTCTGGAACATCCCGCTGCCGATGGCGGACGCCGAGCGTGCCACGCGCCTGCACCTGGCCGGCATGTGGCTGATCTTCGTCGCCTCCGCCGCCCTCATCGCCTGGTTCGTCGCGCGCATGGCCGCCGCCATCCGCAGCCGCGACCGCGAACTCGCCGCGGCGCGCGAAGAGGCGCTGAGGAACGAGCGCGTCGTCGCACTGGGCGGCCTCGCCGCCGGCGCGGCGCACGAGCTGGGCACGCCGCTGGCGACCATGGCGATCCTCGTCGGCGAACTGGGGCGCAACACGGAACTGGGCCCGGAGACGCAGGAAGACCTGGCCCTGCTGCGCGAACAGATAGAGCACTGCAAGGGCATCATCACCGGGCTGGCGGCGCGCGCCGGTCAGGCGCGCGCCGAGGGCGGCGCGGCGCTCGACCTCGACCGCTGGCTGGAGCAAGTCGTCGCGCGCTGGCACCGGCTGCGGCCGCATGCCGAGGCGGAAGTCAGCCTGCGCGGCACGGCGACGCCGCGCGTGGTGGGCGAGGCGACGCTGGAACAGGCACTGTTGAACCTCTTCAACAACGCCGCCGACGCCGGCGACGGCCATATCGAAATCGAGTCGGAATGGGACGGCACGAAGTTGCGCATCGAGATCCGCGACCGCGGTCCGGGCTTCGACGAGAACGTTCTGCTGCAGGCCGGCCGCGCCTTCATCACGACGCGCCCGGAAGGCACCGGCATCGGCCTGTTCCTCGCCCATGCCGCGGTGGAGCGATTGGGCGGCCGCATCGTGCTCGCCAACCGCGAGGGCGGCGGCGCCGTCACGCGGGTGGAACTGCCCCTGGAAAGGATACTTGCCGCATGAGCGATGAAACGCAGATACTGGTCATCGACGACGACCTCGCCTTCAATCGCGTGCTCAGCCGCGCCCTGAAAGGCCGCGGCTTCGACGTCGCCAGCGCAAGCAGCGCGGAGGAGGCCCTCGCCTTGATTCCCTCGACCCGCGCGGCGCGCGCCGTGCTCGACCTCAACATCGCCGGCACCTCCGGGCTGACGCTGATCGCGCCGCTGCTCGCCGCCAATCCCGACTGCCGCATCGTCGTGCTCACCGGCTACGCCAGCATCGCCACGGCGGTCGAGGCGATCAAGCTCGGCGCCACGCACTACCTCGCCAAGCCGACCGACGTGGACGCCATCCTCGCCGCCTTCGAGGCCGCCGCGCCGCAGCCTGACAGCGCCCCGCCGAGCGAGCCGCTGTCGGTGGACCGCCTCGAGTGGGAGCACATCCAGCGCGTGCTGAAGGAGCACGACGGCAACATCTCGTCGACCGCCCGCGCCCTGAAGATGCACCGCCGCACCCTGCAGCGCAAGCTGATGAAAAAGCCTGTGAAGAGTTAATCCAGGGCTAGCGCCAGTGCGAGCGGAATGAACAGCAGCGCGGCAACGTTGCCGACCATGACGATCGAGGCCACCTTGTCCGGCTCCTGGGCGTAGCGCTCGGCGAAGACGTAGTTGAGCACCGCCGGCGGCAGCGCGCCGAACACCAGCAGCATCGCCTGGTGCTGCGGCG
>JADLGU010000120.1 GCA_020849155.1 Rhodocyclaceae bacterium
CCTAGCCGAGCTGCTGGCGGAGACCATGCTGCGCATCAGCAACGAGGTGTCGGTTTCCTCGCTGTTCATGGAGTAGTTGTTTTTTAACCACCCCCCGGCTGGTCGCGGCCGGGTCTTTACTGGAGCAAGCCAATGAAAATCGAGTTCATCGCAAACAAGCGCGAACTGCAGGGCACCGGAGCGAGCCGCCGCCTGCGCCGCGCGGGCAAGGTGCCCGGCATCGTCTACGGCGGGGAGGTGACGGCTCAGCCGATCGAGCTGGACCACAACGCCCTCTTCCACAGCCTCAAGCAGGAATCCTTCCACGCTTCCATCCTGACCATGAACCTGGAAGGGCAGAAGCATCAGGTGCTGCTGCGCGACTACCAGATGCATGCCTTCCGGCCGCTGGTACTGCACATCGACTTCCAGCGCGTGTCGGCCGACAAGAAGATCCACATGAAGGTGCCGCTCCATTTCATCAACGCCGACATCGCCCCGGGCGTCAAGCTGCAGGGCGGCGTGGCCAGCCACGTTCTGAACGAGCTGAACATCACCTGCCTGCCTGCCGACCTGCCCGAGTTTATCGAGGTGGACTTGAAGGACGTCTCGGTCGGTCATTCGGTGCACGTCAAGGACCTCAACCTGCCTAAGGGCGTGGAGGCGGTGCTGCATCGCGGCGAGAATCCGGTGGTGGCAACGATCACCGTGCCGCGCGGCACCACCGACGCCGAACTGGCGGCGGGAGAGGAAGCTGCGGCCACCACGGCCGCTGCGCCGGCCGCCGGTGCTGCACCGGCCGCAGGTGCAGCCGCGCCGGCTGCCGCGCCGGCCAAGTCCGAGAAGAAGTGATTGCGCGCGCCGCGGCCTGACGGTCGCGGCGCCCTCTTTTTCTCCGAGTGGCCGCGCCGCGCCTCATTGTCGGCCTGGGCAATCCTGGCGCCGAGCATGCCGATACCCGCCATAACGCCGGCTTCTGGCTGTGCGAACGGCTGGCCGCCAGCCTCGGCGTCGAACTCAAGCGCGAATCCCGCTTTCACGGCCTTGCCGGGCGCAGCCGCGATCAGGTCTGGCTGCTGCAGCCGCAGACCTTCATGAACTGTTCCGGCCAGGCGGTGGCGGCGCTGGCGCGCTTCTATCGCATCGCGCCGGCCGACATGCTGGTGCTGCACGACGAACTCGACCTGCCGCCGGGGGGCCTGCGCCTGAAGTTCGGCGGCGGCCTGGGCGGCCACAACGGCCTCAAGGACATCGCCGCGCACCTGGGCACGCAGGATTTCTGGCGTCTGCGCATCGGCGTCGGCCATCCGGGCGACCGCGACCAGGTGGTCGATTACGTCCTGAAGAAGCCGCGCAAGGAAGAACGCGTCCTCATCGACGCGGCCCTCGACCGTGCCATCGAGCACTGGCCGAACATCGCCCGCGGCGAGTATCCGGCGGCCATGCAAAAGCTCAACAGCAAAGGAACTCCATGAGTTTGAAGTGCGGCATCGTCGGCCTGCCCAACGTCGGCAAGTCGACCCTCTTCAACGCCCTGACCAAGTCGGGCATCGCGGCGGAGAACTATCCCTTCTGCACCATCGAGCCGAACGTCGGCATCGTCGAGGTGCCCGATGTGCGCGTGGCGCAGCTTTCGGCCATCGTCAAGCCGCAGCGGGTGCAGAACGCCATCGTCGAGTTCGTCGATATCGCCGGGCTGGTGGCGGGCGCCAGCAAGGGCGAGGGCCTGGGCAACCAGTTCCTCGCCAACATCCGCGAGACCGACGCCATCGTCCATGTCGTGCGTTGCTTCCACAACGAGAACATCGTGCACGTCTCGGGCGAGGTGAAGCCGCTCTCCGACATCGAGACCATCGAGACCGAGCTGGCCCTGGCCGACCTCGCCACGGTGGAAAAGGCGCTGGCGCGCTATCGCAAACCGGCCCAGGCCGGCGACAAGGAGGCCAAGCTGCTGGAGGCGGTGCTCGACAAGTGCGCCGCCCAGCTCAACGAGGCCAAGCCGGTGCGGGCGCTCGACCTCTCGAAGGCGGAGCGGGCGAACCTGAAATCCTTCTGCCTGATCACGGCCAAGCCGACGCTGTACGCCGCCAACGTCGACGAAAAGGGGTTCTCGGACAATCCGCTGCTGGCCGCGGTGGCGGCGCATGCGGCCAAGGAGAAGGCGCCGGTGGTGGCTTTCTGCGCCGCCATGGAGGCGGAGATCGCTGACCTCTCCGACGAGGACAAGTCGGTGTTCCTGGCCGATATGGGCCTGACCGAGCCGGGCCTCAACCGCCTGATCCGCGCCGGCTATCAGCTGCTGGGGCTGCAGACCTACTTCACCGCCGGGGTGAAGGAAGTGCGGGCCTGGACCATCCATGCGGGCGACACCGCGCCCCAGGCGGCCGGCGTGATCCACACCGACTTCGAGCATGGCTTCATCCGCGCCGAGGTGATCGCCTTCGACGACTTCATCGCCTGCAAGGGCGAGCAGGGCGCCAAGGAAGCCGGCAAGATGCGGCTGGAGGGCAAGGACTACGTGGTGCGCGACGGCGACGTCATGCACTTCCGCTTCAATGTGTAGGCTTGCTGTCGGGCCGCTGGGCGGTGGCGTGGCCGCCCGCTGAGGCCGCCGCCGGCGCTGCACCGCCGGAGAAGCGGAAGACCGAGCCGCCTGCCTGCTTGGCCTCGTACATGGCGATGTCGGCCTTCTGCATCAGGCCTTCCATGTTGGCGGCGTGCTCGGGGAAGTGGGCGATGCCGACCGAGACCCCCAGCAGGTATTGACGCCCGCCCACCTCGACCGGTTCGCGCACCGCCTCGATCACCTTCTCGGCCACCCGGATCGCATCGCGCGGGTGGGCCATTTCCTGCAGCAGGATCACGAACTCGTCGCCGCCGAGGCGCGCCACGGTGTCGATCGCCCGGACCAGGCCGCGCAGGCGCTGGGCGATGGCGACCAGGACGGTGTCTCCCGCCGAGTGGCCGTCGGTGTCGTTGATGATCTTGAAATCGTCCAGATCGAGCAGCAGCAGAGCCGCCAGATGGCCGCTGCGCCTGGCCAGCGCCAGCGACTGATCCACCCGGTCGGCCAGCAGGCGCCGGTTGGGCAGTCCCGTGAGGACGTCGTGGTGGGCAAGGTGGCGGAACTGCTCGGCGGCGCGGACCCGTTCGGTGATGTCGGTGCCGACGCC
>JADLGU010000121.1 GCA_020849155.1 Rhodocyclaceae bacterium
AGTGCGTCGGCGCCGGCGACAACAACTGCCGCATCGTCGGCCGGCCGATCGAGGAATGGGAGGACGCCGAGGCGCAGATGCGCTACTACAACCCGGAATCCATCGCCGACCAGCTGATCGACCTGCAGACCCAGGTCACCCACCTGCGCTCCTCGATCGGCGAGAAGGAGACCCTGCCGCAGCACATGATCGGCGTCTCGCCCGGCTTCCGCGCCGCCTACGGCCTGCTCAAGCAGGCGGCCGACAGCCAGATCCCGGTGCTGCTCCTGGGCGAGACCGGCGTCGGCAAGGAGGTCTTCGCCCGCTGCCTGCACGAGATGAGCCCGCGCGCCGGCAAGGACTTCGTCGCCGTCAACTGCGCCGCCATCCCGCAGGAGCTGGTCGAATCCGAGCTGTTCGGCGTCGAGAAGGGCGCCTACACCGGCGCCCAGTCGGCGCGCCCGGGGCGTTTCGAGCGCGCCGACGGCGGCACGCTGTTCCTCGACGAGGTCGGCGACCTGCCGCTCCCCGCCCAGGCCAAGCTGCTGCGCGTGCTGCAGGAGCGCGAGATCGAGCGGCTCGGCGACCAGAAGCCGCGCAAGGTGGACGTGCGGGTGGTGGCGGCCACCAACGCCGACCACGCCAAGCTGGTGAAGGAGGGCCGGTTCCGCCTCGACCTCTACTACCGCCTCAACGCCTACCAGATCCTCATCCCGCCGCTGCGCGAGAGGAAGGACGACATCTCGCCGCTGTCGAAGGCCTTCCTGGAGAAATACGCCACGGTGCACGGCAAGCGCCTGCGCGGCTTCACCGACAAGGCCAAGCGGGCCCTGCTCTCCTACACCTGGCCGGGCAACATCCGCGAGCTGCAGAACGTCATCGAGCGCGCCGTCATCCTCGCCCCGCACGGCACCCGCGTCGAGGCCGAGCAGCTGTTCCTCGCCGAGCGCGACGGCGCCTCGCCGGAACTCGGGCTCGACGCCCACGGCGACCTGGCGCGCGGCTGGCAGCCGGGCGAGCGCCTGTGCGAATCGGTGTTGAACGGGGTGTTCACCCTCGACGAGGTCGAGTCGATGCTGCTGGAGACCGCCGTGGCCAAGGCGAAAGGCAATCTCTCCGGCGCGGCGCGCCTGCTCGGCATCACCCGCCCGCAGCTGGCCTACCGGCTGAAGCGCATGAAGGAGGCGGACAAGCAGGACAAGACGGCGGCGGAGAAGCGGCCGGCGAAAAACGGCGTGGCGGCCTAGGATGAACAGCCCCCACGCTCACTTCGTTCGCTGCCCCCCGAGGGGGCGCTCAGCGCCCTTCGGGCGGCCGGGCGCGCGCTGAGATGGGCACCGGCCTGCGCAGCCGCGTGCTCGCCTTCCTCGCCGAGCACCACGTCATGACGCTGGCCACCGCCGGCGAAGACGGGCCCTGGGCGGCGGCGGTGTTCTACGCCCACGACGATTGTCGCCTCTACTTCCTTTCCGCGCCCACCACCCGCCACGCGCGGCACATCGACGCCAACCCGCGCGTCGCCGCCACCATCCAGCGCGACTACGACGACTGGCCCGGCATCCGCGGCCTGCAGCTGTCCGGAACGGTGCGCGTCGTCGCCGCCGAGGACGAAAAGCGGGTGCGCGCCCTCTACCAGCGCCGCTACCCCCTCATCGGCGGCGGCGCCGGCGTGCCGCGCAAGCTCCTCGAAGCGCTCGACAAGATCCGCTGGTACGAGTTCGCGCCGGAGGACATCCACCTCATCGACAACACGCTCGGCTTCGCCCACCGCGAGCATTACTCGCCGTCTTCCGGAGACTGACTTTCACCACGCACTCGGCGCTTGGTCCCTGCAGCCTATTGTCAGAATTGCCGCTATTGGCCTGCGGCAAGTTGTGATTCCAGAACACCATTCCTGCCTTCCTCTTCGCCGACCAGACTCAGCTTGGTGCGAGCGAAAAGCAGTCCCAACTTCACTTCCTGCCAGATGTAGTAGAGCTTTCCCGCCACGGTCTCCACCTCGATGCTGTCGGTGTTTTCGGACTTGGAAGTAACGGTGTGCCTGCCCGGGGCAACCTCCTTGTAGAAGTAGGTCTTGGCCGCCGTTTGGCCTATCGGTTGGCCATCGATTTCGACATCCATCCGGATGGCCGCGCCAAACGATTCGTTTCGATAAATGTACAGGCCCGCAACACCCGGCTTGGGCGTAAACGATTTTAGTTCCGCGTCCTTCTTGGCATCTCCCATGGGAACGCTTGCACAACCCACCAGAGTCATCGTGACGAGTGAGATCAGAGCAAATTGTCGAAACAAGATTTTCTCCTTCCGGAATTGTTAGGACGGCGAGGGAAACGGCCGAAGTCGAAGGTAAGACGTTGCTGGAGCGGCGACGCCAGGGAACCGGGACGCTCAGGCTCTTTGCCCGCTATTCATCGGCCCCACCCTGTCTGGATATGCAGTGTGATACAGGCACGGATTATGCGCTGGTAATTCCCAGATAGGCAAGACCCTCCCTTGCAGCGGTACGCCTCACGTCCCTTGGTGCCGGCTCTTCCTACAGCTTCAGCCCGCGCGGCTTGCGGCCGGCGCGTTTGAAGAGGCGGTCGTAGACGGCGTTGGGCAGCAGCTTCATGGCGCGCGCGACGAGCGCCATCTGCCAGGGCACCACGGCGTAGCCGCGGCCGGCGTCGATGACGCGACTGATGCGCCGCGCGGCGACGTCGGCGGGCAGGATGAAGGGCATGCGGTATTTGTTCACCGCCGTCATCGGCGTGGCGACGTAGCCGGGGCAGACGGTGACGACCTTGACGCCGCTCGGCTTGAGCTCGATGCGCAGCGCTTCCAGATAGGTGATGGCGGCGGATTTGGAGGCGCTGTAGGCGCCGGCGCCGGGGATGCCGCGCATGCCGGCCACCGAGGCGATGCCGACCAGGCGGCCGTGGCCGGCCACGCGCATCGGCGCGACGAAGGGCTGGAAGGTGGCGGCCAGCCCCACCACGTTGGTGCGCATCAGCCGCTCGAAGGCGGCGAGGTCCTCGGGGTGCTCGGTGAGGGTGCCGACGGAGACGCCGGCGTTGGCGATGACGATGTCGGGCACGCCGTGGCGCCGCATGAAGTCCTGCGCCGCGTCGTGCATGGCCCGGGCGTCGGCCACGTCGGCCGGATAGGTTGCGGGGTCGCCGGGCAGGCCGCGCGCCACTTCGGCCAGTTCCTTTTCGCGACGCGCCACCAGGCCGAGCCGGGCGCCGCGCCCGGCATAGTGCGCGGCCAGCGCCGCGCCGAGGCCGGAGGAGGCGCCGGTGATGAAGACGCGCAAGCTTATTTCTTCTTGGTCCGCTCGGCGCGGGCCTTGACGATCAGCTCGTCGAGGGTCTTCATCAGGCCTTCCGGGCTGCCGGTCATCGAGACCGAGGTCATGTACTTGCCGTCCACCACCAGGGTCGGCACGCCGTTCACGTCGTAGGCCTGGGTCTGCTGCACGGCGCGCTTGGTCTTGCTCTGCACCGAGAAGG
>JADLGU010000122.1 GCA_020849155.1 Rhodocyclaceae bacterium
GATTTGCGAGGTGACTGGTCCTCGGCATGCACTACACTGCTTCGCGACCCACGTCGAAGCCAGGTCGCCCCCGGATTCGCTGTGATGCGTTGCTGAGACATTCTAGCACGGCCTATCCGAGTAGCCCGGCGAGGTCCGCCGGTGACCGGATGATGGTGTCGGCACCCCATTCTTCAAGAGGCCGTTCGTCGCCCAGGTAGCCCCAGGCCGCGGCGATGGCGCCCATGCCGGCGGCGCGGGCGGCCTGGATGTCGCGCAGGTCGTCGCCGACATACAGACAGCGTGCCGGTGCGGTCCCGGTCAGTGCGCAGGCCAGCAGGAGGGGGTCGGGGGCCGGCTTCGGCCGCGGCGCCGAATCGCCGCTGACGATGCAGGCGGCGCGGTTCGCCAGCCCCAAGGCGTCGGCTACCGGCAGGGTGTAGCGGCTGGTCTTGTTGGTGACGATACCCCATATAACGCCGACGGCGTCGAGCATCCCGAGCGCGACGTCCATGCCCTCGAACAAGGCCGTGTCCCGGCACAGTGCGGCTTCGTAGTGGCCGAGAAAGCGCTGATGCAGGCGCGCATAGTCCGGATGGCCGGGTCCGATGTCGAAGCCGATGCGCAGCAGGCCCCGCACGCCCTTTGAGACATGGGGGCGGATCATTCCGGCGGGCAGGGACGGCAGGCCTTGCTCGGCCCGCAGCCGATTGAGGGCCCCGCCCAGGTCGGCGGCGGTGTCCGCCAAGGTGCCGTCCAGGTCGAAAAAGACCGCTTCAATCATCGCGCCGGCTGCGGACGAGATAGTTTACGTCGGTGTCCTGGCCAAGGGCGTAGATCTTGCTCAGCGGGTTGTAGGTCATGCCGATGATTTCTTCGACCGCCAGGCCAGCTGCGCGGCAGTGCCGGATCAGTTCGGCGGGACGGATGAACCTGGCGTAGTCGTGGGTGCCCTTCGGCAGAAGCTTGAGGACGTATTCGGCGCCGATCACGGCAAAGAGGTAGGACTTGGGATTGCGGTTGATGGTGGAGAAGACAACCGTGCCGCCCGGTCTGGCCAGTTGGGCGCAGGCGCCCACCGTGCTGGCCGGATCGGGGACGTGTTCGAGCATCTCTAGGCAGGTGACGACATCGAAGGCTCCGGGCATTTCGGCGGCCAGTTCCTCGGCGGCGATCTTGCGGTAGTCGACCTTCTGACCGCTCTCGAATAGGTGCAGGCGTGCCACTGCCAGCGCCTTGTCGGACAGGTCGATGCCGGTCACGATGGCGCCGCGGGCGGCCATCGACTCCGCCAGAATGCCGCCACCGCAGCCGACATCCAGTACTTTTTTTCCGGCCAGCCCGACGGCCCGATCGATCCAGTCCAGACGCAGCGGATTGATGTCGTGCAGGGGTTTGAACTCGGATTCGGGGTCCCACCAACGGTGGGCCAGTTCGCTGAATTTTTCGAGTTCTGACGGGTCGGCGTTTTGGCTGGCGGGCGGGTTCATGATCCGAAGTATATAAAAACAAAAAGCCCTGCTGGCGCAGGGCTTTTCGCGGCGGGAGGCCGGATTACTTGGTGCCGATGACCTCGATCTCCACGCGGCGATCGGGCTGCAGGCACTCGATGAGTTTCTTCGACTTCTTCTCGCTCTTGCCGCACTTGTCGCCGGTGACGGGCTGCTTCTCGCCCTTGCCCTCGGTATAGACGCGGTTCGGCTCGACGCCCTTGCCGACCAGGTAGGCCTTGACGGCTTCGGCGCGCTTCTCGGAGAGCTTCTGGTTGTACTTGTCGGAACCGATGCGGTCGGTGTGGCCGACGGCGATGATGACTTCCAGCTTCATGCCCTTCAGCTTGCCGGTGACGTCATCCAGCTTGGCCTTGCCTTCGGAGCGCAGCACGGCCTTGTCGAAGTCGAACAGGGCGTCGGCGGCCAGGGTGACTTTCTGGGCGGCGGGCTTCGGCGTGGCGGCCGGCGCGGCCGGCTTCGGCGGCTCGGGCTTCTTCACCAGTTCCGGATCGCATTCGGCGATGGCCATGGCCGGGGTCCAGCGGGTGGTCTTCCAGCACAGGCCGAATCCGCTCTTGGCGACGACGCCGCGCGTATCGAACAGGTAGCCGTCGTTATTCGGCACTTGGGCCAGCGCGACGGAAGCGCCCATGCCCAGCGTGGCCAGCAGCGTAAGCTTAGTAAGTTGTTTGTTCATGTTCCCCCTCGTTGCGGTGCGAAATGGAGTGGATGGATCGGCCGGAAAACAGCGCAGTTATTAAAAACACGATTGAACCGGCCCGATGCTTTTGGCCCAGCCGGCTCAAACGGTTAATTTATTCTGCCACAAATTGACAGCGTCAAGCAATCCGCTTGTGTCGCACGCCAGCAACTGCCCGTTTTCGACCCGGAGAACGCCATCGACCCAGACATGGCTGACCTGTTCCCTGCCGGCGGCATATACCAGATGGGAAGCCGGGTCATAGCAGGGCCGGGTTTCAAGGGTATCGAGTCGGATGGCGCACAGGTCGGCCGCCTTGCCGGGGACGATCGAGCCGATGCGATCCTCCAGACCGAGCGCGGCTGCGCCGTTGAGCGTGGCCATGCGCAATAATTCATGGGCGCCCAGGACGGCAGCGTCGCCGCTGCCGACCTTGGCCAGCAGGCCGGCATGGCGCATCTCCTGGAACAGGTCGAGGCGGTTGTTGCTGGCCGCGCCGTCCGTACCGAGGCCGATCCTTACCCCGCGTTTCGACATCTCGGCGATTGGCGCCATCCCGCTGGCCAGCTTCATGTTGGAAGTCGGGCAGTGGGCCACGGCGCAGTTGTTCTCCGCCAGCAGGGCGATTTCCCGCTCCTCGAGGTGCACAGCATGGACGCCGATCAAGCCGGGACCGAGCAGGCCGAGATTCTGCAGGCGCTCAAGGGGGCGGACGCCGTGGCCGGCCAGGCTCTCTGCGATCTCGCCGCGGGTTTCGTGGATATGAATGTGCACCGGCAGGTCGAGTTGGGCGGCCAGGGTGACGATGCGCTCGAAGGTCCTGTCGGCGACGGTGTAGGGCGCATGCGGCGCCAGGCAGAAGGTCAGCAGCGGATTGCCGCGCAGGCGGTCGCGGGCGGCCAGGCCCTTGCTGAGGTAGTCGTCGGCGTCGGTGGCGTAAGTCGTGGGGAACTCGATGACGACGATGCCCAGGGCGGCCCGCATGCCGAGGCTCAGCGCGGCCTCCGCCGCGGCTTCCGGAAAGAAATACATGTCGCTGAAGCAGGTGATGCCGCCGCGCAGCATCTCGGCGCAGGCCAGCAGGGTGCCGTCGCGCACGAAGGCGGCCGAGACATGCTTCGCCTCGGCCGGCCAGATGCGGGTCTTCAGCCAGTCCATGAGGGGCAGGTCGTCGGCGATGCCGCGCAGCAGGGCCATGGCGGCATGGGTGTGCAGGTTGACCAGGCCGGGGATCAACGCCTGCTGCGGCAGGGCCATCCGTCTGGACGGCTGGTAACGGACGCGGGCTTCCTGTACGGTCAGGACATCGACGATCCTGCCGCCGGCGACGGCCACGGCGTGGTCCTCGAGCACCACTCCTGGCGGCTCCACCGGGATGAGCCACTGCGGCTCGATGAGCAGGTCTGCGGCGGGTGACATGCGAAAAAAACCCCGCCGGATGGGCGGGGTTGTTGTCGGAGGACCGGGTTTACTTGCCCGGGCCCTGAACCTCGACGACGACGCGGCGGTTCGGCGCCAGGCACTCGATCAACTTCTTGCGTGGCAGCTTGTCGTCGCACTTGACCCCCGGCACGGCCTGGGTCTTGCCGGCGCCCATGGTTTCCAGCGAGTCGGCCTTGGCGCCCTTGCTGACCAGATAGGCCTTGACGGCCTCGGCCCGCTTCTCGGAGAGCTTCTGGTTGGTCTCGTGGCTGCCGATGCGGTCGGTGTGGCCGGTGACCAGCATCAGCTTGACGCTGGCGCAGTTGCCAAGCTTGGCGATGACGTTCTTGTCGAGCTGGTCCTTGCCGGCGGCGTTCAGATCGGCTTTGCCGAATTTGAACGTGGCATCGCTCTGAAGGGAATAGGTGAAGTTGCAGGCCTTTGGTTTGGCCGGGGCGGCCGCTGGGGCGGCCGGCTTGGGCGGCTCGGGCTTCTTCACCAGGTCGGGATCGCACTCGGCGATGGCCATGGCCGGGGTCCAGCGGGTGGTCTTCCAGCACAGGCCGAAACCGCTCTTGGCGACGGCGCCACGGGTATCGAAGAGGTGGCCGTCGTTGTTCGGCACCTGGGCGCCGGCCGTGGTGACGCCCAGGCCGAGGGCTGCGGCAACAAGGGTTTGAACGAGAGTCGTGTTTTTCAAGTTGATTCCTCCACTGGCGAGATTGTTCTGGTTATCCGGCAGGGTGGGTGCCGGCACGGCTTGCTTGCGCTTGCGACCGGAAAATTTAAGCACAAAATCAAATCGCCGACAACTTGTTGTCGCGACGACAATTCCTCGTGCCCGGCAGTGGGCGGCGGCTCCGGGCAAGCTGCCCCGAGTGGGGTCGGCATGCTAAACTTCCTGTTTTTTCAGCGGGATCGAGCCGCTTCCGGTTTTCCCATCCATGACCACCCAATTCGCCAAGGAAACCCTCCCGGTCAGCCTCGAAGAGGAAATGCGCCACTCCTACCTCGATTACGCCATGAGCGTGATCAAGGGGCGGGCGCTGCCGGACGTGCGCGACGGGCTGAAGCCGGTGCATCGGCGCGTGTTGTTCGCCATGCACGAGCTGTCCAACGACTGGAACAAGGCCTACAAAAAATCCGCCCGCATCGTCGGCGACGTGATCGGTAAGTACCACCCGCACGGCGACACCGCAGTCTACGACACCATCGTCCGCATGGCGCAGGATTTCAGCCTGCGCTACATGCTGGTGGACGGCCAGGGCAACTTCGGTTCGGTGGATGGCGACAATGCCGCCGCCATGCGCTACA
>JADLGU010000123.1 GCA_020849155.1 Rhodocyclaceae bacterium
CAGCGGCAGCGCCTGGAACAGGTTGGGCGGGAACATGCCCGCCTCCATGCCGAGGAAGCCGAAGAAGAGTCCCGTGGCGGCCAGCGAGAAGGCCACCGGGAAGCCGGTGAGCAGGAACAGCAGCAGGCCGCCGAACAGCAGCGGCGTGAAGTTCTGGGCAATGAAGGCCATCATCGCACTTCCTCCTGGGCGTGCTTGGCGTGCTCCTCGATCTCGCGCGCCAGTTCGTCCTCGATCGAGGGCTCCTCGCCGTGGCCGAGCGGATCGGCGATGGCGCCGCGCAGGAAGGCGATGCGCTTGATCAGCTCGGAGGCCGCCTGCAGCAGCAGCAGGGTCATGCCGGCCGGGATCAGCAGGTAGGCCGGCCAGCGGATCAGGCCGCCGGCGTTCTGCGACATCTCGCCGCTGACCCAGGCGTTTTCGAACAGCGGCCAGGACACCTTCATCAGCAGCAGGCAGAGCGGCACCAGGAAGACGATGATGCCGACGATGTCGATCCAGTTGCGCATGCGCGGCGACAGGTGGCTGGAAATGAAGTCGATGCGCACGTGGGCGTTCTTCAGGAAGGCGTAGCCGGCGCCGAGCATGAACACCGTCGAGAACAGGTACCACTGGATCTCCAGCAGGGCGTTCGAGCTGGTGTTGAAGGCCTTGCGCACGATGGCGTTGCCGGCCGAAATCAGCACGGCGGCCAGCACCAGCCAGATGACCGTGGCGCCGACGCGCTCGCTGAGCTTGTCGATCAGGCCGGAGGCCTTGAGCAGAGCATTCATGGGTTCTCCTGTAGGGGAGGAATGCGGCACGGCCGGGAGCCGGGGCCGCATTCCGAAGCGGCGTAAGAGTAATCCGGATCGCCTTCTGATTCCAGTCGTGATTACCCCGACTGGCGCAAAATGCAGGTAAACCCTAACATGGCGGCCTGCGAGATTCATCCCCTTTCGATCGTGACCGCCACCCGCCTCTGCCTCGTCCGCCACGGCGAGACCGCCTGGAACGCCGAGCGCCGCATCCAGGGCCAGCTCGACCTGCCGCTCTCCGCCGTCGGCCGGGCCCAGGCGCGCGCCGCCGCCGCCGCGCTGCAAGACCAGCCCATCGCCGCCATCTATTCGAGCGACCTCCTCCGCGCCCTGCTCACCGCCGAAGCGGCCGCCGCTCGGCTCGGCCTGCCGGTGCACCGTCGCGCCGACCTGCGCGAGCGCCACTACGGCGTGCTGCAGACGCTGACCTATGCCGAATTCGCCGAGCGCCATCCGCAGGCCTACACACGGTTCCAGGCGCGCGAGGAAGACTTTGTCTTACCCGGCGGCGGCGAGAGCCTGCGCGGGTTCGCCGAGCGGGTGAATGACTGCGTCGACGCCATCGTGGCGGCGCATCCCGGCGAGCGGGTGCTGCTGTTCACCCATGGCGGTGTGCTCGATGTCCTGCATCGGCGCGCCAGCGGCCGGCCGCTGTCGGCGCGGCGCGATTTCGAGATTCCCAACACGGCGCTCAACTGGCTGGAGGTCGAACGCGGCGTCTGGCGCCTGCTGTCCTGGGCCGACCGCAGCCACCTCGGCGCAGCGCTGGATGAACTCCCCGGCTGAGGATTCCGCCGCGCGGCTGCTGCGCGTCACCGAGCGGCTGGTGCGGGAAACCCATCCCGGCCGCCAGGCGCCGGTCACGCTCGACAGCCCGCTCGAGCGCGACCTCGGCCTGGATTCCCTGGCGCGGGTCGAACTGCTGCTGCGCCTGGGGCGCGAGTTCGGCGCCGCCCTGCCCGAAGCGGCGCTGGCCGAGGCGCAGACGCCGCGCGAGTTGCTGCGCTTTCTCGGCCATGCCGCGCCGGCGGCCGCGCCGCAGGCGACGCTCGACCTGCCGCAGGGCGGGGTGGTTCCGACGCCGGAGTCGGCCGCCACCCTGGTCGAGGCGCTGGAATGGCACGCCGCGCGCACGCCCGAGCGGGCGCATGTCCTGCTCTGCGAGGAAGGCGAGCGCAGCCGGCCGATCAGTTACGCCGGGCTGCTCGGCGCGGCGCGCCGCACCGCCACCGGACTGGTGACGCGCGGCCTGCAGCCGCAGCAGGCGGTGGCGCTGATGCTGCCGACCGGGCGGGATTACCTCGCCAGCTTTTTCGGCGTGCTGCTGGCCGGCGGCATCCCGGTGCCGATCTATCCGCCGGCGCGCCTGGCCCAGATCGACGACCACCTCAGGCGCCACGCCCGCATCCTCGACAACGCCCAGGCGGTCTTCATCGTCACCGTGCCGCAGGCCAAGAGCGTGGCGGCCGAGCTGGCGGCGCGGGTGCCGAGCCTGGCCGAGATCGTCACGCCGCAGGACATCGACGCCGAGCCGATGCCGCTCCTGTATCGCGCCCGGGCCGAGGACATCGCCTTCCTGCAATACACCTCCGGCAGCACCGGCGAGCCGAAGGGCGTGGTGCTGACGCACGCCAACCTGCTCGCCAACCTGCGCGCCATGGGGCCGGCCTTCCGCGTGACCAGCGAGGACGTCTTCGTCTCCTGGCTGCCGCTCTATCACGACATGGGCCTGATCGGCGCCTGGTTCGGCTCGCTCTATTTCGCCATGCCGCTGGTGCTGATGTCGCCGCTCGCCTTCCTCGCCCGCCCGGCGCGCTGGCTGCAGGCCATTTCGCGCCACCGCGGCACCCTCACCGCGGCGCCCAACTTCGCCTACGAGCTGTGCGCGAAGAAGCTCGCCGACGCCGATCTCGCCGGCCTCGATCTCGCCTCGCTGCGGCTGGCGCTGAACGGCGCCGAGCCGGTGAGCCCGGCGACGCTGGAAGCCTTCATCGAGCGCTTCGTGCCGCACGGCCTGCAGCCCGAGGCGATCACGCCGGTGTACGGCCTGGCGGAGTGCTCGGTCGGCCTGGCCTTCCCGCCGCTCGGCCGCGGTCCGCGCATCGACGCCATTGCGCGCGAGACGCTCGTGCGCGACGGGCGCGCCGTGGCGGTGGACGAAGGCGGCGCCGACGCCCTGCGCGTGCCGGCCTGCGGGCGGGCGCTGCCGGGCCACGCCATCCGCATCGTGGACGAGGCCGGCGACGAACTGCCGGAGCGCCGGGTCGGCCGCCTGCAGTTCCGCGGTCCCTCGGCGACGCGCGGCTACTACCGCAACCCGGAGGCGACGGCGCGGCTGTTCCGCGACGGCTGGCTCGATTCGGGCGACTACGCCTACCTGGTCGAGGGCGAGGTCTACCTCACCGGCCGCGTCAAGGACCTCATCATC
>JADLGU010000124.1 GCA_020849155.1 Rhodocyclaceae bacterium
AGTGCGCCAGCACGCCGGTGATCACCACCGGGATCGGCGGGCAGCCCGGCACGTTCATCACCGGCTTGTCCTTGATGATGTCGCGCACCGCAACCGCGCCGGTCGGATTCGGCTGCGCCGCCGGCAGGCCGCCGTAGGCCGCGCAGCTGCCCACCGCGATCACCGCTGCCGCGCCGGCGGCGGTCTCCTTCAGCATGTCGAGGTTGCTGATGCCGGCGATGGTCGAATAGCCGGCATTGCCGAGCGGGATCGAGCCGTCCACTACCAGCAGGTACTTGCCGTGGTTCTCGCGCATGGCCGCCTCGCGCGCCGCCTCGGCGGCCTCGCCGGAGGCGGCCTGCAAGGTGTGGTGGTAGTCGAGCGAGATCTGTTCGAGGATCAGTCCCTCGATCGAGGGCGTGTGCGAGCGGGTGAGCGACTCGGTGCAGCCGGTGCACTCCTGGAAGGAGAGCCAGATCACCGAGGGCCGGCGGGCTTTTTCGAGTGCCGCGGCGATGGCCGGCACCATCGAGGGGGGCAGCGCCATGAGAGAACCCAGCCTGGCGCAGAACTTGATGAAGTCGCGCCGGGTGTAGCCGGCCTGCCTGAGGGATTCGCCTATCGTCGTCCGCTCGGTCATGGCCGTTTCTCCCGTTCGCTATTTCCGGTATCGGTTGATCGCGTCCCGCGTTTCGATGGCCGCCTGCCGCGCCTTTTCAGCATAATCCTCGCCCTTGCCGGCGTAAAGGATGGCCCGCGAGGAATTGATCATCAGGCCGCTGCCGGCCGCCGTCCTGCCGGACTTGACGGTGGCCTCGATGTCGCCGCCCTGGGCGCCGATGCCCGGCACCAGCAGCGGCATGTCGCCGACGAGGCGGCGCACCTCGGCCAGTTCGGCCGGGAAGGTGGCACCGACCACCAGGGCGCACTGGCCGCCGGCGTTCCATTTCGTCGCCACCAGCTCGGCGACGTGCTGGTACAGCTTGCGCCCACCCGTTTCGAGGAACTGCAGGTCGGAGCCGCCGGCGTTCGAGGTGCGGCAGAGGACGATGACGCCGCGCTCCTTCCAGGCGAGATACGGCTCGACCGAGTCGAAGCCCATGTAGGGATTCACCGTCAGGGCGTCGGCGCCGTAGCGCTCGAAGGCCTCGCGGGCGTACTGCTCGGCGGTGGCGCCGATGTCGCCGCGCTTGGCGTCGAGGATCACCGGGATGCCCGGATGCTTCTCGTGGATGTGTTTGATCAGCGCCTCGAGCTGCGCCTCGGCGCGGTGGGCGGCGAAGTAGGCGATCTGCGGCTTGAAGGCGCAGACCAGGTCGGCCGTGGCGTCGGCGATCGACTTGCAGAATTCGAGGATGGCGTCGCCGCGGCCCTTGAGGTGGGCGGGAAACTTTGCCGGATCGGGGTCGAGGCCGACGCAGAGCAGGGAGTCGTGGCGCGTCCAGGCGGCGGCGAGGCTGTCGGTGAAGGTCATGGCGGTTGCTCGAATGGCGGTGTGCGCCATTCTGCTTCGGCATGAGGTAGCGGTTCTTGCCCAGGCGCTTGGCGCCGTACATGGCGGCGTCGGCATGGCGCATCAGGCTGTCGGCGTCCTCGCCGTCGCGGGGGTAGAGGGCGATGCCGATGCTGCAGCCGAGCCGCTGCTCGCCGCCGGCTATCGGCAGCGGTCGGGTCAGCGCGGCGATCACCTTTTCGGCGACCGTCACCGCGGCCGACTCCTCGATGGCGTCGTTGAGCAGCAGGATGAACTCGTCGCCGCCGAGGCGGGCCACGGTGTCGCTTTCCCGCACGCAGTCGCGCAGCCGCTCGGCCACGCTGCGCAGGGCCTGGTCGCCGGTCTCGTGGCCATGGGTGTCGTTGATCGGCTTGAAGTCGTCGAGGTCGAGGTAGAGCAGGGCGAAGGCGCCGCTCTTGCGGTGGCTGGCGGCGATCGCCGCATCCAGCCGGTCGAAGAACAGCACCCGGTTGGCCAGGCCGGTGAGCGGATCGTGCAAGGCGAGGTATTGCACGCGCGCCTCGGCCTGCTTGCGCTCGGTGTTGTCCACCATGACGACCAGCACCCCGGGCCGGCCCTCGGTGACGATGGGCGAGGCGGTGATCTCCACCTCTCTGCGCTGCCCAGCCTTGGTGACGATGGCGATGTCGTAGCGGTTGGGGAACTGCTCGCCCTGCAGGCGGCGCTGGTGGTTTTGCGCCACCCGCTCGCGGTCCACCGGGTGGGCCAGTTCCAGGTAGGAGGGCAGCGCCTTGACTTCCTCCTCCGTGTAGCCGAACAGCCGGCACAGGGCGTCGTTGGCGAAGGCCACCCGCCCTTCCTCGATGACGAACAGGCCGATGTCGGCGCGCGACTGGGCGTCGAGCAGCGCTTCCATGCGGTCCCGGCCGGACTGCAGGGCCTCCTCGGCCTGCTTTTGCGCCGAAATGTCCACGGCATGGCCGACGAAGCCGACGTGTCGTCCCTCGGGGTCGAACAGCGGCAGGGCGGAAACCCGGACATAGACGCGGCGCCCCGATTTGGTCACCCGCCAGCCTTCGAAGACGCCGCGCTGTTTGGAGAGGATGGCCGGGGCCTGGGTGCGCAGGGTCTCCGCCTCCTCGGCCGCGCCGCCCGGGAACAGCATGGCGTAGTGCTGGCCGACGGCTTCCTCGGCGCTGTATTCGTAGATGCGTTCCGCCCCCTTGCTCCAGAAGACGATGCGGCTCTGCAAGTCGATGCAGATGATCGACTCGATCAGGGCATCGAGCAGGATGTCCGGAGAGAACGGCAGCTTGAGCGAGGGCTGCATGCTATTAGTATAGGTTAATCCGGGAAGCCGGTTGGCGGCTTAACTTGCATCCGGCGACGCAGTAGAATCGCCCATTTGCGGAGCGGGCATGAGCACCAGACCTTTCAGGATTCTTGGCATTCAGCAGATCGCCATCGGCGGGCCCTCCAAGGAGCGGCTGAAGACACTGTGGGTGGACAAGCTGGGGCTGTCCGTCACGGGCAACTTCGTCAGCGAACGGGAAAACGTCGACGAGGACATCTGCGCCATGGGCAGCGGACCGTTCAAGGTGGAAGTCGACCTGATGCAGCCGCTCGACCCGGACAAGAAGCCGGCCGTGCACGCCACGCCGCTCAACCACGTCGGCCTGTGGGTGGACGACCTGCCGAAGGCCATGGAATGGCTGACGGCCCAAGGGGTGCGCTTCGCCCCCGGCGGCATCCGCAAGGGCGCCGCCGGCTTCGACATCTGCTTCATCCACCCCAAGGCCAGCGACGAGTTGCCCATCGCCGGCGAGGGCGTGCTGATCGAACTGGTGCAGGCGCCGCCGGAAGTCATCTCGGCTTTCGCGACGCTCGCCTAAAAAGGAGCGATATGGACAGGAGAGCGTTTCTTGCCGCGCTGGCCGCCCTGCCGGCCGCAGCCGGCTGCTCCAGCGTTTCCGATCCGCGCGCCGAGCGCGGCAGCGGGGTCATCGTCAGCTATGCCGCGCCGTTCGACCAGGTCTGGGGGGCGCTGCCCGAGCTGCTCAAGGAAATCGGCCTCAAGGTGACGCAGCAGAATCCGACCGAAGGCTACATGCTGGTCGAGGCGGCCGGTTCGAGCTACGGATGGGGCGACAGCGCCACGGTTTTCGTCGAGCGCATCGGCACCAGGGGGAATTGCCGCGTCGAGGTGGCGCCCAAAGGCACGCTCGGCGTCAATCTTTCCCTGGGCGACTGGCCCAAGCAGATCCACGACAGGCTGGCGCTTCGCTTCAGGCGGCACTAGCCGGCCACCCCTTCAGGCAAAGCGCACGATCGGCTGGTCGACCGCCAGGCTGTCGCCCTTCTTCGCCAGCACTTCCGCCACCACGCAGTCCTGGTCGGCCTTGAGGATGTTCTCCATCTTCATGGCCTCGATGGCGGCGAGCTTCTCCCCGGCCTTCACTTCCTGGCCGGCTTTCAGCGGCATGTCGGTGAGCAGCCCCGGCATGGGCGAGAGCAGGAACTTCGA
Organism: Rhodocyclaceae bacterium; assembly: GCA_020849155.1. GTDB lineage: Bacteria > Pseudomonadota > Gammaproteobacteria > Burkholderiales > Rhodocyclaceae > Desulfobacillus. Next base: position 3,960 of record JADLGU010000124.1, read on the forward strand.
CAGGTCGGGCTTGGGCTTGTCCGGCATCAGCGCCAGCAGGTGGGCGGCGTGGGCCGTCATCACCATCATGTCGGCCTGGGTGCCCCAGTGCGAGACGCGGTAGCGCAGGCCCAGGCGCTCGACCTGCAGGCAGACCGGCTCGCCGTTCCAGGTGCCGCGGAACAGCAGCTCGCCCAGGCGCCAGGTCGAGCGCAGCTCGCAGGTCTGGCCGTCGTGCGTGACCGCATAACCGCCGCCGATCGGCGCCAGCGTGAGCGAATATTTCCTGTCGCCCATCAGCACCGTCCACTCG
>JADLGU010000125.1 GCA_020849155.1 Rhodocyclaceae bacterium
CGGCTGGCCACCGTGGCGGCGGCTTCCGCGGTTTCTTCGATATAGGTTTCGCTCATGTCCTCGATCCTTCTTGTTAGCCCAATCCCACCCCCGGCAACGGCCGGAGACCTCCGATATGGCATGCTGCGCCGCAGCCCCAACCGAAAAACACTTCCCTCCCGGATGGCGCTTCGTGTGGTGGATTACAAGTTTCGTGCCTGTTGATTCCGGAAACGGAAATGCTTGCAGATCAATGCCATGTGGTAGGCGCCGAAGGGCGAGGGAACACCCTGTCAAGTCGAATTAACCAGCAACCCGATCCGAGTGGATAGCTCGCTTCCACCCGGTTTCTGGTTTTTATTTAATAGTCAATTATTTATATCGCCTGGATGGCGCCGGCCGCTGCCAGCCCATTTTCCAATCGATCAAGCCTCTAGCCATCCGAAAAGCCCACTTGGTGTGAATTACTGCACTAGCGCGCCCAGCAGCCTTATGACATCCTTCAGCCATGAAGCTGAACGAATTCCTCCCCGCCCGCAGCAACGCCGGCGTCTTCGATCCCGAGCGATTCCAGGCCTGGCTGGCGACCCTGCCCGCCGAGCGCCCCGGGGTGGCGGCGCAGGCCCTGATCAACGAGTTGCATCGTTTCCGCGAAACCAACAGCCGCAGCCGCATCAAGCTGTTCGAGGCCAGCCTGGATTCGGCGCACAAGATGGTTCGCGAGGTCGAGCGGCAACTGGCCACGAGCGCCCTGCCCCTCGAGCAGGAGATGCAGTTGATCCTGATTGCCGCCAATGCCCTGCTCAAGACTCTGGCCGCCGGCTATGCCGGCATCGCCGACGAGATCAACCACAAGTGGATCGGCATCGGCTTCGCCAAGCCGCTGCGCCTGGCGGTGCTGCGGGCCATGGAGTTCCAGGCGATGCGGCTCGACCTGGCCTACCGGGTCTATGCGCGGGGCTCGAAATCGGCCTGGTCGGAGCTGCACCGCCTCCATCGCATCGCCCGCGCCAGCGGCTTCGCCCTGCAGAAACCGACCGGCCTGCCGCACAGCGCCGAGCAGATCTACGTCAATGCCCTGCTGCTCGACTTCGCCGAGCCGACCAAGCTCGCCCCCGGCGAACTGGAGCGGGTGCGCTTCTATGTCGAGCGCCACGCCAAGTTCGTGCAGCTGGAGGACGCTCTGGCTGCCAGGAAAAAAGACAAGAACGCCGAAGGGCCGGAAGCCTGCTTCCTGGTCAAGGCCAAGGACAGCCGCGCCGGCCGCTCGCTGGTGCGCACCGGCAACACCGCCATCGAGTCCGGCGATTTGGTCCTGCGCTGCAGCCGGCTGCTGACCAAGCTGCAGGGCCAGATCGGCGGGCTGGAAAAGGGCGTCGAGCCGGCCCGCCTGGGCCTGCCCCTGGCGGCGCGCCAACCGCAGTACGTGGCGCTGCTGCGCAACCTGCACCGCCTGTGGAGCGCCCCGCCGATGCGGCGCTTCATCCGGCAGAAATTCAAGCCGAGGGTGGACCTCGTGGTCGGCCTCGACGCACTGTGGACCTATCTGGCCGGGCCGGCCAACCGCCGCCGCACCGACGACCTGCCGGTGAAGATCGACACCAGCGAATGGGCCATCGGCAACGAGAGTCCCGGCGGCTTCTCCCTGCAGGACCTCGCCGGCAACGCCGCGCCGGTCAAGGTCGGCGAAGTGGTCGGCCTGCGGCCGCGCGACCAGAGCGCCATCCACCTGTGCCTGACCCGGCGCGTCGTCACCGGCGACTTGCAGAGCCTGGAACTCGGCCTGCAGAAGCTGGCGCCCGGCGGCACCCCGACCATGATTTCGGTCGAAAGCTGCGACAAGCAGGGCCGCAAGCAGGTCAAGGCGGTGCGGGTGATCGTGCTGCCCAAGCTGCCCTCCACCGGCGAGGATCCGGCCCTGATCGCTCCGGCGCAGGCCATCCAGCCCGGTGTCTCGGTCTACCTCCAGCAGCGCAACGGTCCGTTGCGGCTGAGCGTCGGCAAGCCCGTCGAGCAGAGCCCCAGCTGCGAGGTTTTCGCCCTGGTGCCCTTCAGCCCATCGGGCGGGGCGGGGGCTCCGGCGGGCAAGCCGGCCGCCGCCACGGCATAAGGGCTTCCGATTCCGCTTTGCAGCATGCCGAGGGGGCTGGCACTCGGGGCCGGCTTGTGCAATGCTTGTTGAATTTCATCGACGTCCCCCGACCCCGTGTTCCAGCTGCATACGCTGCTATCCCTCCTGCCGGAAAGTGGCCAGGCTCTGGCGGTGGGCCTGCATCCGGAAATGCTGCAGGTATGGCTCGACAGCCTCGCTGGCTCCACGCCAGAGGAAACCGCCGTCGCCCTGCGCGAGAGGCTGAAGCACCTGGGCCTGCCGGGCAGCCTTGGCGTCCGCCTCAGGATGCTCGACATGCTGGCCGGTGAAACCCGCCGCGTCGCCGCCGACTTCGAAACCGAGCTTGACCAGGCCCACTATCCTCTCTCGGTGCCGCTGCAGATCAAGGTCGCCGCCGGCAACGAACTGCTCAAGGCCCATGCCCAGGCCTACCGCGCCGCGGCCCTCAGGCTCCGGAAACGCTGGGCCGGCCGCGAGAAGTCGCGCCTGCTGCGCCACAGCCTGGCCCAGGCCATGGACATGGAGCGGCGACGCCTGATTCTCGCCTACCGAGCCCACGCCCCCGGCGCGCGCTCGGCCTGGCGCAACCTGCACGCCCTCTACCGCATCGCCAGGGCGGAAGGCCAGCACGGCCCGGCCGGCGGCGAGGATTCGCCCCACCGGATCTACGCCATGACGCTGCTGCTGGCGCAGGCCGAGCCGGAGCGCATGCCGCCCGGCGAACTGGATCGCGTCCGCTTCTATCTCGAACGCCACGCCCACCTCGCCGAGTTCCAGCCGGTCAGCTGGCCGTTGCGCGAAATCGACTTCCGCGAGGCCTGCTTCCTGATCCGGCGCGACGACGCCGGTCCCGGCCTCTCGCTGCAGAAATGGCAGCGCATTGCCCCCAAGGACGACGACATACTGCTCGATTGCAGCCCCCTGCTGCGCCTCCTGCGCAGCCAGATCGACGCCCTCGAGTTCGGCGCCCTGCCCTCCAAGATCGGCCTGCCCAGCGTGGCGCGCCGTCCCCACTACGTGGCCATGCTGAAGCACCTGCAGGCGCTGTGGGGCGCGCCGCCGACGCGCCGCTCGACGCGCCAGCGCTTCCATCCCCGGGTGGAACTGTGCGTCGGCCTCGACGACCTCTGGTCCTTGCTCTCCGGCGCCGCGCTCAGGCGTCGGCGCGACGACAGCGCAGGCGCCACCGCCGCCCAGGCGGTCGAGGTCAGCGAATGGTCGGTCGACAATGAAAGCCCGACCGGTTTCGCCCTGCATTATGTGAACGGCGAGAGCCACGCCCTCGCCGTGGGCGCGCGGGTCGGGGTGCGCGCCCCGGACAAGGGCCGCATCCACGTCTGCGTGGTGCGCCGGCTGGTCAGCGGCATTTCCCGCCGCACCGAACTCGGGCTGGAGAAGATCGCCGGCTTAGGCATCCCGACCACCATCACCTGGGGCGGCAGTGCGGCGGCGAGCCGGTCGCCGGCCAGGGCCATCGTGTTGCCGCGGATGCCCTCTCTTGCGGGGGGAGCGGCGGTGATCGCCGCGCCGCAGGTGCTGCGCTCCGGCAAGCGCGTCCCTTACGTCGAGGACGGCCGCAGCCTGACGCGGCTGGCCGGCGCCCCCATCGAGCGCACCGCCACCTACGACCTTCTGGCGCTGGGCGAGGCGGATTAGGCAGGATCCGGCACGAAGCCGCCCGGAAAGGGATTGGGCGGACCAGGACGCGGCCGACTTGGGATGATGCCGTTCGCCACGAGGTTCTCGCGCGAATCGTAGTAGATGGCCAGCACTTCGGCCGGCCCCCTGCCGGCGCGGCGGAACTCGGTCAAGGCGGTCGGATCGTTAAGACGTTCGCCATGGCCGGTGCCCAGGCGCTCCGACTCGCGCTTGGCGCGGGACGCGGCAGCGGGCGCACCGGCAGCATCGGCGGCCGGCGCAGGCTGCGAAAGCCGTCCATGGAGCAAAGGTGGCGGCGCGCTCCGCTCGTGAAACACCGCCAGGCCGATCACCCCCACATTCTGCGGCCGGCCACTGCGGGCGGCGAAGGCGTCCGGCAGGGCGGTAAAGTAGAAGGCCGCCACCTCGTCGAGGCTCTTGCGCCAGCCGCGGATCTCGGCCGTCCGGCCGGGATCGAGCACATAGCCCGCCTGTCCGGTCGCCGCCGTCTCGCCGCTGACGGCATTCACCCCATCCACCGAGAGCACCGTCAATAGGCGGCCTCCGCTGCGATTGATCAGCCTCACCGCGTAGCGTTCGCCCGGCGATCCGGCCACATACAGACGCCCGCCATGGCGCCAGGTCTCCAGTCTTTGCCCGCTGTCCCGGCTGATGATCTCCACATCGGCCAACCTCCCGGCTTGCGCAACCGAAGCCCAGCCGAGAAGCCAGGAAAGTGCGAGCAGCGCGTGCAGCTTTCGCATGTTTGCCTCCTTTTGGTCATGCCTGCATGGCTTCAAACGTCGCGCCCGCCCTAATGGGGTTTTCCTGTCGCCCGCAAAGCCGAAACATGCCTTGCGAACAGGCGCAGAAAATGCGGACGCCCATGCTATGGTTATGGCCGATGCCGGGTGCATCCCGAACAACAAGGAGAGGAGGTCGATATGCTGGGAATTCGATTCTTGCTCGCCGGCGCGCTGCTGCTGGCCGCCACGGCCGGGGCGCAGACCCCGAACGCCGAACTGGGCCCGGTCGGCGACGACGCGCCAAACTACTTGTGGTGCCTGAAAGGGCAGCACAAGACCCTGGTCAACCTCCCGATCGAGACCATCTATCGCGGCCGCTCCCTGCTGCCGAACGAAGAGGGCGGGCGCATCCATATCACCGCCCAGACCGCACGGCACTTTGCCTGGCCTGAAGTCCTCGAGTCCGATCCCGACCACTCGCCGCAAGTCCGGTTTCCGACGTCCATGGGTGAGCTGGAATGGGATGGCTTTCGCGGGCTCCGCGCCAAGCCCGACACGCCGCCCGGCCTGTATTACCTGCAGTTCGTCGCAGTCGACTCGTCGGGTCGAACCAATCCGCTTGCGCAGGGCTGCCTGATCGAAGTGGTCGGCCACCTACCCGATGTGGCGGTGTCGGAACTCAAGGTGGACCCCCAGCCGACCGGCACGACGGGCCGGCTGGTGCGCATGACCGTCAGCAACCTGATGCCCGCCACGGCCCAGCCCTTGCTCAGCGTGCCCTGGTCGATCTCGTTCCTGCCTGGCGGCCATCCGCCGGGCTCAGAGAGCCTGCTTGCCCGCGGCGTGCAGAACAACGTCGCGCCGGGCAGCGCCTTCGAGGTGACGGCGGCGCTGCCCTGGCGCCGTCAGACGTCGATCCGGGATCTCGTTACGGGACGAGCCGATTCTCAGAATGTCCTCGGCGAGAACGAAGCGCAGCGGGCCGACAACCAGAAGACCATTGGCGTCGCGCCGGCGGCCGCTTCGCCAACCCCTGCCCCGCCGGTCCTGGTCACCCAGGAACTCGACTACGCCAAGGCGCTTCTTAACGGCGCCGAGTTCAGGCACAACAAGCATTCATCGGGCTGCACCAAGCTAGGCGTCGGCGACTGGCTCGACACCAGCTGGTCCCCGAGAGAGGGGCGCAAGACAGGCGTCCTGTTCCAGGCCAACTGCCTGGCGGGCGGCGCCGCCGATCCCGAGGCCTACGCGAACTTCAGGTTGAAGAACGGCTGGCGGGTGAAATCGGTTGAGCCGCCCGAGACCGTGCGCCGATCCACCGTGCGCGGCCGATTCGGCGCGACCCGCTTCGAAATGCGGGTAACCCCCGTCGCGGGAAGCGACAATCCCTACATGCAGGCGCACATCGGCGGCGGACCGGGGTCGTTTCGCAGCGTCGGGGTCCGCGTCATCATCGAGGGTCCCCAGGGCACCGACCCGTATCGTGCCGGCGCCTGCCCGAACGATTGCCAACTCGACAATTCGGTTTGCCTGGAACCGGTCAGCGCCCTGAATCGGTTCGCCTGCGCCACCCATGCCGATTGCGCCCTCGGCTACCAATGCGGCTCCGACAGTTATTGCCGCAAGATCTGCCGGGACTGACGTAGATTCCTGCAGCCGCCACGATGCGCGGCGGATTCCTCTGACGTACGGCTGTTGACACCTCCCGGAGTCATGCTATTTTTCACGCAGAATTTCAATATAAAAACAGCAACTCTGGAGGAGGCACCATGACGGCACCCTGTTATTCCTGCGGCGAAACGATACG
>JADLGU010000126.1 GCA_020849155.1 Rhodocyclaceae bacterium
CGGCGGTGGCCCAGCTCGAGCAGCGCTACGGCCGCCAGCCCACCGAGGGCGAGCTGGCCAAGACGCTCGACATGGCGCTGGGCGACTACCAGAAGATGCTGCAGGACGCCCGCGGCTACCAGCTGATCCACCTCGAGGACTTCGGCGGCGACGACGACGACGATTACCTCGACCGCCACCTGCCCAGCAGCGAGGCCGATCCGCTCGCCGCGCTGCTCGACAAGAACATGCGCGACGTGCTGATCCGCGCCATCCAGGACCTGACCGAGCGCGAGAAGACGGTGATGGGCCTCTACTACGAGGAAGAACTCAACCTGCGCGAGATCGGCGAGATCCTCGGCGTCTCCGAGTCGCGCATCTGCCAGCTGCACAGCCAGGCCATCGCCCGGCTGCGCGCCAAGTTCGTCAAGAAGTCCTGAGGCCGGCCGGCGCCCGCACGCCATGGACCTGATCAGCCTGCTCGGCCTCCTGCTCGGCCTGGCCGCCATCGTCGGCGGCCAGTGGCTCGAGGGCGGCCACCTCTCCTCGCTGCTGCAGCCGACCGCCTTCGTCATCGTCATGGGCGGCACTTTCGGCGCGGTGATGCTGCAGAGCCCGCTGGCCACCTTCACCCAGGGCATGGCCATGGCGCGCTGGGTGTTCTCGCCGCCGCCGCTGCCGCAGCGCGAGCTGATCGAGCGCCTGGCCGAGTGGAGCCATGCCGCCCGCCGCGAAGGGCTGCTGGCGCTGGAAGGCTACCTGGTCGAACTCGGCGACCCCTTCATGCGCAAGGGCCTGCAGCTGCTGGTCGACGGCGCCGAGCCGGAACGGGTGCGCGAGGTGCTGGAGGTCGAGGTCGGCGTGCAGGAGCAGCAGCTCAAGCTCGCCGCCCGGGTCTGGGAGTCGGCCGGCGGCTACGCCCCGACCATCGGCATCCTCGGCGCGGTGCTGGGCCTGATCCACGTCATGGAGAACCTGACCGATCCATCGAAGCTGGGCGCCGGCATCGCCGTGGCCTTCGTCGCCACCATCTACGGCGTCGGCTCGGCCAACCTGATCTTCCTGCCGATGGCCAAGAAGCTGCAGGCCCACATCGCCCGCCTGACCCTGATGCGCGAGATGTTCATCGACGGCCTGGTCGGCATCGCCAACGGCGACAACCCGCGCATCATCGAGAGCCGGCTGCAGGGCTACCTGGTTCCCTGAAAAGTCGGTCTGCGCGGCACGGCGAAGAAGTTAGGGGCGACGAAGGGCTGCGAATGCTGCCGCTCGTGCATGCAATGAAATGGCGAAATTACGAATACTTAATTCCGAGTTCGGCTGATTGAAGCCGCCACGAATGCCTGTTTTTGCGTTGGAGGTAAAGAAACAGGCAGCATCGTAGAGCATTTCGCGCACCAGACGCTCGCAGACGAGTTCGTAGCGCTTGGCGTAGCTCCGCTCCTGAAACGCCTTGTCTACGCTGAACGGCTTCAGGTCGATGCGCTGGGTAGGTCTGACCGACTTTTCGTCTTCCTCCAGCATAAAGAGATAGCCGAGCCAGGGTTTCTGGGATGGCTTGAAGACGCCCTTCTTGTAGGCCGTCCAGAAATCGGTTGCGTTGCCGAGGGCTTCCTCGACGCGGTTGTTGAAGTTGTTGCCGAAACTGCCGACCTGCGATTTCACTTCGACGGCGCCAACCAGATCAGAGCCGGAGACGATGACCAGGTCCCATTCCTTGGTCGGGCGGAAAAAGCCGGGCAGGGTACGCTGAGTTTTCTGCGTGGTGAAGATTGTTGCGTCGGGGAGTCCGGCATCGCTGACGATGCCGGCGATCAGTTTCACGAAACCATCGGCGTGCTTGCCGCCCGTAACGGCTCCGCGGTTGCCAGCGTCTTTTCGACCGGAGTCCGCTCCCTGCCGCTTCGTCTGGTGGGTACGCGTCTTCCAGAAGTGCTTCACTGCCTTGCCGAGTTCGGTTTCGACGTCGATCAATTCACACTCCGTGCAGCCGTACCGCATGGCCGGAAAAGAGTTTCGGGATGTCCCTTTCCATGCGCTTGGAAGCCATCTCGAAGTAATGCGGATCGACTTCCACGCCGATGCTGTTGCGTCCCCATTTGGCTGCAGCCACGTTGGTCGTAGCCGTTCCCATGAAGGGATCGAGCACGGTATCGCCGACAAAACTGAACATTCTGACGAGGCGCTCCGCCAGTTCCAGCGGGTAGGGCGCCGGGTGATGTTTGGTGGAGGCGCCGGTGACGCCTGTCCATATCTGCTGGAACCAGACCTTGTGGCGCTCGGCGGGCACGACGCTGAGGATGCGGGTCGCCAGTGAGGGGCTTCGATAGCCGCCTGGCTTGCGCTCCATCAGGATAAATTCGATGTCGTTCTTGATGACGCTGTTTGGCTCGTAGGGCTTGCCGAGGAAACCGCCACCACTGCCGCTCGCCTCGTAAACGGCATTGGCGATCTTGTGCCAGATAATCGGGGCGAGATTATTGAAACCGATCTTGCGGCAATGCTCCTGAATCGAGGCATGAAGGGGCATCACGACATGCTCGCCCTTGTTCTGACGGCGCGACAGACAGACGTCACCGACAACGCAAATCAGTCGGCCTCCGGGAACCAGCGCGTCGTAGCAGGACTGCCAGACCCTGTCGAGCTCGTTCAGAAAATGTTCGTAATCCTCGATGTAGCCCATCTGGCCTTCGCCGGGGTTGTAATCCTTGAGCGTCCAGTAGGGTGGGGAGGTGACGACCAGATGCACGCTGTTCGGCGGCAGGAAGCCGATGGTACGCGAATCGTGCCGATAGAGGTCGTGCGTGGTTGGAATTTGGGAAAGCTGCGCTTCGATGGCCGCCGTCAGCTTTGGGTTCTTGGCAATCCGCGGCAGGTCGGTCTGATGATCCGAAATGTGGCCGATACCCGGCGGCAGCCACTGAGTAGGGTCAAGCGCCAGTTCGGTATTTCGGGCGGGTTTGTTCATTTGGGGATTATCCCAACCTCACGCCAAATTTTCTATGGATATTTTGCGCAATGCGGAAAAGTCGGTCTGCGCAATACGGCGCTCAAGAGTTCCTGGCCGCCGCCGATAAACAGTCTGGCCCACCCAGACCGGACTGCCATGCGCCGCCGCGCCCGCGCCCACGCCCACGCCGAAGAACACGACAACCACGAACGCTGGCTGGTCTCCTACGCCGACTTCATCACCCTGCTGTTCGCCTTCTTCGTGGTGATGTATTCGCTGTCCACGGTGAACGAGGGCAAGTACCGGGTGCTGTCGGATTCCCTGGTGACGGCCTTCCGCAGCGTGAACATCAACAGCCGCGGCCAGCAGATCGCGCCGGGGACGAACACTCCGACGCCGGCGCAAGCCCTGCCGCAGATCCGTCCCAAGCCGCCCGTCTCCCCGGCCCAACTGCGCGAGGAGCAGCGCAAGCAGCAGTCGCGCGAGCAGATGCGGGAGATGGCCAAGGACATCCTGCAGGTCCTGGCGCCGCTGGTGAAGGAGGGCAAGGTCCGGGTCAGCGAGGGGCTGAAGGGCATCACCGTGGAGATCAACGCCAGCGTGCTGTTCCCGCTCGGCGAGGCCCGGCTGCAGCCGGCGGCGGTGAAGGCGCTGCGGGCCGTGGCCGAGGTGGCCGCGCCGGCCGACTTCCCCATCACGGTCGAGGGGCATACCGACCCGACGCCGATCGCCACCTCGCAATTCCCTTCCAACTGGGAGCTCTCCGGCGCCCGCGCCTCCAGCGTGGTGCGGCTGTTCGTCGATGCCGGGGTGGCGGCGCCGCGCCTGACGGCGACCGGCTATGGCGAGCAGCGGCCGGTGGCTTCCAACGACACGCCGGAGGGCCGCGCCCGCAACCGCCGGGTCACCATCCTCATCGAGGCGCAGCACCCCGACGACATCAAGGAACTGCCGGTCAAGGAATAGGGATCAGACGGAGCCGAGGCTGCGGCCGCTGCCGAGCGGCCGGGCCTGGCCGTCGGGGCCGTAGAGCGAGGCCTGGTTGGCGGCGGCCATCAGTGCCGAGAGCGCCTGCTGGTTGTGGGCCAGGCGGGTGGCGATGAGCTGGCCGTTGATCTGGTTCATGGCGCGCGCCTGCTCGGCCAGCGCCAGCAGTTCGCCCCAGGCTTTGCGGGCGCCGGCCTGGCCGGGGTTCTGGCGCAGCCACTGCTCCTGGCCCTGCCGATCGGCGCCGCAGCCGGCGGCCGTCAGGACCCGGCCGCGGGCTTCGCCGAGCCGGCTGAGGTGGGCGAAATGGGTGTTCTTGTCGGCGGCGAGCGCCAGCAGGCGGTCGACGTCGCCGCCGGAGAGCGCCTGCTGTTCGGTTTCAAGCAGCGCGAGGAAGGCGCGCACCTGCGCGGCTTCCTCGGCGAGTAGGTCCGGCAATGAGGGGAGGGCGTCGCTGATGCTCAGGCCCTGCGCGCTTGGGAGGCGATCATCTGCCGCACGCTTTCGATCAGGCCGTCGGCCACCTTGCTGGCATCGACCTGGAAGCGGCCCTCGGCGATGGCCTGCTTGATCTCGGCCACCCGGCCGGAATCGACCACCGGCACGTTGGCCAGGGCGGCCTCGACTTCCTGCATCTGGGAAGCCAGCGAGGAAAGTTCGACCTTCTCGCCCGAGGCGGCCGGCGCGGAGGCCGGGCCCTTGGATTGGCGCGGCTTGGATTCGCTGCTCGTCAGTCCGCCGACTGAACCTACGGAATTGTCGATTTTCACGGCTGTTTTCCTTGAAAAGTGTGACCTCAGGTGTTCCTTACGGCAGGTCGCGGAAAAACTTTAGCACGAAATTGCAAGGACATGATCCTAAAACGGATTCCGTATCACGGATTAATAACCGACCTCCACCACCCCGCCGCTCCGGGCGATGCCGGAAAGGGTCTGACCGGAGGCGGTGCGCACCTGCACCACCTGGCCTTCGGCGGCGTTGTTGAGGGCCTTGCCTTCGGTGGCGACCTGGAAGCCCTTGCCCTTGGAGACCACCTTGACGCCTTGGCCCTGCAGCACCGCCGGCGGCGCGCGCAGGCTGTCGCTGCGCAGGATCTGGCCCGACTGCAGCCCGACATTGAGCGACTTGCCGACGGCCTGGGCCTCTTCGGTGACGACGCCGGCGGGCAGTTCGGCCAGGTCGCCGCTGCGCTGCGCCAGGTCGCCGGCGGCGACGATCTGGCCGCGCGCCAGCGGCCGGGCGGTGACGTAGTAATGGCCGACCACCTTCACTTGTACCGGCACGAAGATCGACCAGCCGCCCTCGACCTGGCAGCGCACCCCGACGTTGGTGCGGCCCCAGGGGCGGGCGCCGGCCGGCAGAAAGGCCTCCAGGGCCGGGCAGGGCGCCAGCTGGTTGTGCGGGTCGACGGCGCCGACGCTGAAGCTGGCCTGGCCCGGCAGGCCCTTGGTCTGCACCCGCAGGAAATCCTCGATGACGCGCTTGACCTCCGCCGGTTCCTGGCGGGCGCTGGCGCCGGGCGCCAGCAGGGCGGGCAGCAGGGTGAAGAAGGCAAGACGCAGGAAGGCGCGAGGGTTCATGGCGGCGATTCAATCATGGGCAACGCCGGCAGGCAAGGAGTCGTTGACCGCGCGGCAAATATTGCCGCCGGCCGACAGTCGCTGCCGCCCGTCGCGGGGAATGCCCGGGCTTTCCGCCGCTTTTCGGCCAATCGTTGCCGCCGGCGCCGGCCTAGGATGCCTGGCATGGATGATGCAATTAGGGCTGCAGACACAAACCGATCGAGGCAAGGATGATCAACCGGATCGACAGCGAGTTGGGCTTTCACCAAAGGGCGCTTTCCCTGCGCGCCTACCGGCAGGAGGTGCTGGCTTCCAACATCGCCAACGCCGACACGCCGCACTACAAGGCGCGCGACATCGATTTCAAGGCTAGCTTGCAAGGAGCTATGGGCGGCAAGGGGGGTGGCATGAGCGGCCAACTGGACCTGGTCCGGACGGCCCCGCGCCACCTCCCTGCCGGCAACGGCGCGCCGGCCGGCGCGCAGCTGAAGTATCGCGGCGAGACCCAATCCAGCGTGGACGGCAACACGGTGGACATGGACGTGGAGCGCGCCGCCTTCGCCGAGAACGCCGTCCAGTACGAAGCCGGCATCACCTTCATCAACCAGCTGCTGCGCCAGGTCCAGTCGGCGATGCAGAGCCAATAAGCAAGGGAACCCAGCGTGAGCATGCTTAACGTATTCAACATCGCCGGCTCGGCGCTGGCGGCCCAGTCGGCGCGGCTCAACGCCGTGGCCAGCAACTTGGCCAACGCCGACTCGGTGGCCGGCCCCGACGGCCAGCCCTATCGGGCCCGGCAGGTGGTGTTCGCCGCCAAGCCCGTCGAGGGCGGCGGCGTCGGGGTGCGCGTCACCGGGGTGGTCGACAGCGCCGCGCCGCCGCGCCTTGTCTTCGACCCGAAGAACCCGGCCGCCGACGGTCAGGGCTTCGTCGCCATGCCCAACGTGAACGTCGTCGAGGAAATGGTGAACATGATCTCCGCCTCGCGCGCCTACCAGTCCAACGTCGAGGTGATGAACACCGCCCGGACGCTGATGCAGAAGACCCTGGCGCTGGGCCAGTAATCGGGAGAACCTGAATATGACCACCGCCGTCCAGAGCAGCACCGGCAACCCCACCCAGGCGATCTACGCCGCCCTCAACGGCGCGCGCGACAAGACCGACAGCAAGGAGGTCAGCCCGCAGGACCGCTTCCTCAAGCTGCTGGTGACGCAGCTGAAGAACCAGGATCCGCTGAACCCGATGGACAACGCCCAGATGACTTCCCAGTTGGCGCAAATCAGCACGGTCGATGGCATCGAAAAACTCAATCAGACGCTGCAGTTGATCCTTAACGGGAACAGCGAGAACCAGGCCATGCAGGCGGCGTCCCTGGTCGGCCACGGGGTGCTGGTGCCGGGATCCGGCCTGGCGCTGACCGGCGGCATGGCCATCGGCGGCATCGAGTTGGCCGAGCCGGCCGACCGCGTCAGCGTCAGCATCAAGGACGCCAACGGGATTGCCGTCAAGACCCTTGAGCTGGGCGGCCTGGCGGCCGGCAGCCACGGCTTCGGCTGGGACGGGAAGACCGACAGCGGCGCCCAGGCCGCCGACGGCGCCTACACGATCGCGGTGAGCGCCCAGCGCGGCGAGAACAAACTGAGCGCCACGGCGCTGCAGATGGGCGTGGTGTCGAGCGTTGCGCGCACCGGCGATGGCATTAGTCTCAACATCGGCACGCTTGGCGCCTTCAGGATGTCGGACGTGCGGCAAATTCTGTAATCGGATCGGACAGACAGGAGGAAAACATGAGCTTTCAACAAGGGTTGAGCGGATTGAACGCGGCGGCCAAGGGTCTCGACGCGGTGAGTAACAACGTTTCCAACGCCAACACGATCGGCTTCAAGGGCGCTTCCGCCCAGTTCGCCGACGTGTTCGCCGCCTCGGTGTCCGGCAGCGGGGCCGCCCAGGTCGGGATCGGCGTCAACATCACAGGCATCAAACAGAGCTTCACCCAGGGCAACATCACCGTCACCAACAACCCCCTCGACCTGGCGATCAATGGCGGCGGCTTCTTCCGCGTGAACAGTAGCGGCACGATCGGCTACACGCGCAACGGCCAGTTCCTGGTGGACAAGGACGGTTATATCGTCAATACCGCGGGAGCCCGCCTGACCGGCTATGCCGCCAACGCGGCCGGCGTCATCGTTCCGTCCAGCCCGACCGACATTCTCATCAGCAGCGCCGACCTGACGCCGAACGCCAGCACCAGCGGCACCATCGGCTTCAACCTGGATTCGCGCGAGGCCGCCTTCGGCGCCCTGCCGGCGTTCGACTACACCGATCCGACCACCTACAACAGCTCGACGGCAATGACGGTGTTCGACAGCCTTGGCAACTCCCACGTACTGACCCTGTTCTTCCGCAAGGACGGCGCAAACGACTGGCAGGTCTACACCGGGATGGATGGCGCCGCCCCGGCCCCGGCAGGCGGCAGCGCCTTGACATTCACCTCGGCCGGAGCGGTGAATACCGGCGGCAGCATCGCCACCAGCTTCGCGCTCACCAATGGCGCCACCACGCCGCTCGCCGTGACGCTCGACCTGACCTCGGCGACCCAGTACGGCGCCACCTTTGGCGTGAACAGCATGACCCAGGACGGCTACACCTCGGGGCGCCTGACCGGTCTTACCGTGGCCGCCGACGGCATCGTCCAGGGCCGCTATTCGAACGGCCAGACCCGCAACCTCGGCCAAGTGGTGCTGGTGAATTTCGCCAATCCCAACGGTCTGCAATCGCAAGGCGGCAATATCTGGGCGGAAACCTCCGCCTCCGGCCAGCCGCTGGTCGGCACGCCCAACAGCGGCAGCCTGGGCGCCCTGCAGTCGGCCGCCATCGAAGAATCGAACATCGATCTCACCGGTGAGCTGGTGAACATGATCACCGCCCAGCGCAACTATCAGGCCAACGCCCAGTCGATCAAGACCCAGGACGCCATCCTGCAGACGCTGGTCAACCTGCGCTGAGCGATAGGCCGAAAGCGGAGCGCGGACAGGAATCGCCATGGACAAGCTGATCTACACGGCCATGACCGGCGCCAAGGAGCTCTTCGGCCGTCAGGCCGCGGTTGCCCACAACCTGGCCAACGCCGTGACCACCGGTTTCCGCGCCGAGGAGCATCGGCTGCGGGCGGTGCCGGTGATCAGCCAGGCGCTGCCGACGCGGGTCTTCGCCGTGGAGGCCAGCATCGCCGACGATTTCACGCCGGGGCCGCTCACCCACACCGGCCGTACCCTCGATGTTGCCGTGCAGGGCCAGGGCTGGATCGCGCTGGCCATGCCCGACGGCTCGGAGGCCTACACCCGCAACGGCAGTCTGGAAGTCAATGTGAACGGCGTGCTGCAGACCCGCAGCGGCGTCCCGGTGCAGGGCGACGGCGGCCCGATCTCGATCCCGCCCGACAACGAGATCACCATTTCCAAGGACGGCGTGATCTCGCTCAAGTCATCGAGCGGCGCCCAGAACGTCGTCACCCAGGTCGGCACCATCAAGGTGGCCAACCCGCCCGAGGCCGAGCTGGTGCGCGGCGCCGACGGCCTGTTCCGCCTGCGCGGCGGCGGCGCCGCCGAGGCCGACCCCAACGCCCAGCTGGCTGCCGGCTTCCTCGAGGGCAGCAACGTCAACGTGGTGGACCAGCTGGTGTCGATGATCTCGCTGGCGCGCCAGTACGAAACTCAGTTGAAACTGCTCTCCACCGCCGAGCAGAACGACCGTTCCGCCGCGCAGCTGCTGGCGACACGCTAGAAACCAGGAGAACGCCATGATTCGCTCGCTGTGGATCGCCAAGACCGGACTGGATGCCCAGCAGACCCAGCTCGACATCACCTCCAACAACCTCGCCAACGTCAGCACCAACGGCTTCAAGCGGGCCCGCGGGGTGTTCGAAGACCTGCTCTACCAGACCCTGCGCCAGCCCGGCGCCTCCAGTTCGGCGCAGACCCAGATCCCGGCCGGCCTGCAGATCGGCACCGGGGTGCGCCCGATATCGACGGTACGCATCCACACCCAGGGCAACCTGACCCAGACCGGCAACAGCCTCGACGTCGCCATCCAGGGCGAGGGCTTCTTCCAGATCCAGCTGCCCGACGGCACCCTGGGCTACACCCGCGACGGCGCCTTCCAGAAGGACAGCCAGGGCCAGATCGTCACCGCCAACGGCTACACGCTGTCGCCGGCGATCACCATCCCCTCCAACGCCACCTCGGTCACCATCGGCACCGACGGCGTGGTCACGGTGCTGCAGACGAGCTCGCCGACGCCGGTGCAGGTCGGCCAGATCCAGCTGGCCAGCTTCGTGAACACCGGCGGCCTGCAGAGCATGGGCCAGAACCTCTACTTGGAGACCGCCTCCAGCGGCACGGCGACGCCGAATACCCCGGGCACCAACGGCGTCGGCCTGCTCAACCAGGGCTATGTCGAGACCTCCAACGTGAACGCCGTCGAGGAGTTGGTGAACCTGATCACCACCCAGCGCGCCTACGAGCTCAACTCGCGCTCGATCCAGACCTCGGATCAGATGCTGGCGCGCCTGACCCAGCTGTAAGGAGCCATCATGCGCATCGCAAAAGTCGGTTTCCTCAGCACGGCGATCCTGGCCGGCTGCGTCACCACCACGCCGCCCACCGCGGTGCATCAGCCGATGACGGCGCGGCCGATGGCCAGGAACGAGGCCGTCCCCAACAACGGCGCCATCTACCAGGCCGCCTTCGCCCGGCCGCTGTTCGAGGACCGCCGCGCCCGGCTGGTCGGCGACACCATCATCATCAACATCGTCGAGAAGACCGCGGCGGCGAAGAAGTCCAACACCAGCGCCGAGCGCTCGCAGGAGATGGAAGTCAGCGTGCCGACGCTGTTCAAGGTGCCGGGCAAGTCCTTCCAGGGCCTCAACGCCGAGGCCAGCCACGACAACAAGTTCTCCGGCAAGGGCGAGTCGGCCGCCAACAACACCTTCACCGGCACCATCACCTGCACGGTGATCGAGGTGCTGCCCAACGGCA
>JADLGU010000127.1 GCA_020849155.1 Rhodocyclaceae bacterium
CAGGCGCAAAAGTCGGTCTGCGCGGGACGGCGGAGCGCGGCTCAGGCGGGGATGTCCGGCTCGATCATCCGCTCGAGCTGGGCGATGCGGTCCTTCAGCAGCAGCTTGCGCTTCTTCAGCCGGCGCAGCAGCAGGTCGTCGTGCGGCGGGGTCTGCAGCAGCCGCTCGATGATCTCGTCCAGGTCGCGGTGCTCGACCTGGATCTCGTGCAGCTTGAGGCGCAGCTCAGCGATGTCATCGGGCTCTTGCATGGGGCTATTATGCGTTGCGGCCGGGAAAAACAACAGTCCGCGCAGGGTTGAAAACCCTGCCGGAGGACATAGATTCGAGGCAGGAGGTGTCCGACATGATGATCGTTTTCGACAACCCGGTGATGCATGTGGTCGATTACCCGGCGCAGGATGCCGTGGAGGTGATCGACAAGCGCGTGAACAGGGGCGTCCTGATGCGCAACGGCGCGGCTGAGCGCTTCCGCACGGAGCTGAAGGCGCTGGTCTCGGGGGATCCGGACATCGAGGCCTTCGACGCGCTGCTCGACGAGTATCAGACGCTGCTGAGCCAGCCGGCCATCTACCACTGAATCAGGGTCAGACCCCAGAGCACGGCCATTCCCGCCGCGATGCTGGCGAAGGTGCTGCGCGTGAAATGGGCGACGGCGAAGCCGGCCAGCGCCGCCAGCGTGCGCGGGCCGTCGAGCGTGGCGGCCAGGCCCGGCGCGCCGGCCAGCAGCTGCGGCGCGACGATGGCGGCCAGGATGGCCGGCGGCACGTAGTGCAGGATCTGTTTCAGCCAGCGCGGCAGTTCCGCCTCGCCCAGCAGGGCCAGGAAGGACAGACGGGTGGCGAAGGTCGCCAGGCCGAGCCCGGCGATCACGCCCCAGATTGCGATTTCGGCCATAGCCTTTCCATTCCGATGCCGACGCCGGCGCCGATCAGGGCGGCCGCCATCAGGTTGAGCTTGAGCGGCAACACCAGCAAGACGGAAGTCAGTCCCCCCGCCACGGCGGCGGCCGCCAGGGCGCGGTCGCGCAGGAGCGGCGCCAGCACGCCGATGAAGGTCAGGGCGACGACGAAGTCGATCGACCAGCGCGGCGGCACCAGGGCACCGAGGTAGATGCCGGCCAGGCTGGCGATCTGCCACAGCAGCCACAGCGTGGCGGCGATGCCGAGGAAGAACCAGGGGATGTCGCGGCGCCCGTCGAGCGCCCGCGCCAGGGTCACGGCGAAGGCCTGGTCGGTGAGCAGGTAGCCGGCCAGCCAGCGCGCCAGGCGCGATTCGTTGCGGAACTGCTGGGCCAGCGTGGCGCTGTACATCATGAAGCGCAGGTTCACCACCCAGCCGGTGAGGACGATCACCCAGCCGGGCGCGCCGGCGGCGAAGAGCTGGGTGGCGACGATCTGCGAGGAGCCGGCGAAGACCAGCCAGGATAGGGCGAAGGACTGGCCGGGAGTCAGGCCGACACCGGCCGCGGCGGCGCCGCAGACCATGCCGAAGAGCAGGACGCCGGGGGCGAGCGGGAGGCAGGCGCGCACGCCGGCGAGCAAGGCCGGCTGTCTGTCGGAAAGGGCCACGAGGCTTGTCGTTGTTGTTCGAACCATGTAATTTTATCCCACCCCATTCCGGCACCGCGAGCATGAACAAGGCCTTCGTCAAGGAAGACGCGCCCGAGGAGGAGGACGGCCCGCCGTCCGCCCCGGCGCTGCCTGCCGGATTCAAAAACTACATGACCCGGCGCGGCTACGGCCTGCTCAGGAACGAACTGGAGGAGCTTGTGAAGCGCGAGCGGCCGGCGCTGGTGCAGGTCGTCTCCTGGGCGGCCAAGAACGGCGACCGCTCCGAGAACGGCGACTACATCTACGGCAAGAAGCGCCTGCGCGAGATCGATCGGCGCATCCGCTTCCTCATGAAGCGCCTGGAGACTGCCGTCCTGGTCGATCCGGCGGCGCAGGAGAACACGGAGCAGGTGTTCTTCGGCGCCACCGTGACGGTGTGCGACGCAGAGGGCTGCGAGAGCACCTACCAGATCGTCGGCATCGACGAGGCCGACGCCGGCCGCGGCATGATCAGCTGGATCTCGCCGCTGGCGCGGGCCCTGCTCAAGGCCCGGGAGGGCGACGCCGTGCGCTTCAGCAGTCCGGCCGGGCCGCGGGAGCTGGAAATCGTCGGGATCCGCTACAGCTAGTCCGCCAGCGGCAGGCTGAAATAGAACGTCGCTCCGGCCTCCGGCGCCGATTCCGCCCGGATGCTGCCGCCGTGGCGCTCGATGATGCGCTTGCAGATCGCCAGACCGACGCCGGTGCCGGGGAAGTCGCGGTCGGTGTGCAGGCGCTGGAACATGCCGAACAGCTTGCCGGCGTAGCGCATGTCGAAGCCGGCACCGTTGTCCTTGACGAAGACCTCCACCGAGCCGTCCCCAGCGCGGCAGCCGATCTTGACCAGCGGCCTCTCGCGCCTGGACGAATATTTGAGGGCGTTGCCCAGCAGGTTCTCCAGCACCTGGCGCAGCAGGATCGAGTCGCCCTCGATCACCGGCAGCGGCGCCACTTCGAAACGGGCCGCCGGGTAGGTCTCGCCCAGCTCGGCCGCCACGTCGCGCGCCAGGTGGTCTAGGTCCACCGCCCGCGGCGCCAGCGAGACCCGGGCGGCGCGCGAGTAGTCGAGCAGGTCGTCGATCAGTTCGCCCATGCGGTTGCTGCCATGCTGGATGCGCTCCAGCATGTGGCGGGCTTCCTCGCCCAGGCGCTCGTTTTCATTCTCGTAGAGCAGGCGGGCGAAGCCGTTGATGGCGCGCAGCGGCGCACGCAGGTCGTGGGAGACCGAGTAGGAGAAGCTCTCCAGCTCGCGGTTGGCCTGGGTCAGCTCGGCCGTGCGCTGGGCGACGCGCTGCTCGAGCGAGGCGTTGAGCTTGCGGATCTCTTCCTCCGACTGCTTGCGCTGGGTGATGTCGATGAAGATCCAGATGCTCGGCGCTTCCAGCGGGCGCTGGGGATCGACCGCCCGGCCGACGGCGTGGAGCCAGATCGGCTGGCCGTCCTTGCGCCGGAAGCGCCGCTCTTCCTCGAAATTCTTGCCGTTGGACAGGGCGGCATAGATCTCCTTGCCGCGTTCAAGGTACTCGGCTTCATCGCGGTAGATGACGACCGCCGACCTGCCGGTCAGTTCGCCGGCCGCGAATCCGAGCATCGTTTCGAACTGCCTGTTGCAGCTGATGATCTGGCGGTCGCGGCAGACCACCAGGCCGATGACCGCGTTGTCGAGTATCAGCTGCTGTTCGGCCAGCAGGGCGCGGGTTTCGGCATCGGCGCGGCGCTGCTCGGTGACGTCGGTGAGCAGGCAGTGGGTGCGGACGAACTCGCCGTGCTCGTCGTAGCTGGCGCGGCCATTGACGGAGATCTGGCGCGGCCCGCCTTCGCGCGGATGGATGACGAATTCCGGTCCGCGGGCATAGCCGCGCTTCCGGAAGGCCGGGAATTCCTCGGCCAGGGTGGGGAGGGAGGATTCGTCGAGGAATTCGGCGATGCTGCGGCCGAGCACTTCCTGGCGGGTGTAGCCGAACAGCTTCTCCCAGGCTTCGTTGACTTCCAGCAGGTTGCCGGCGGCGTCGAGCGACTGGTAGGGCAGCGGCGCTTTCTCGTAGAGGCCGCGGAACAGCGCCTCGCGCTGCTCCAGCTCGCGGCGGGCGTGGGCCCGCACCACGGCGGTGGTGGCCAGCGCCGAGAGGGTCTCGCAGCGCGTCAGGGTTTCCGCCGGGATCGCGTCGGCGCCGCGGCTGGCCAGGTTGAAGCTGCCGATCGGCCTGCCGTCGAGCAGGATCGGCAGGGCGGCGAAGGCGCGGATCGGGCCGTCCGCGGTGGCGGGCAGACCGAGGACCCCGATTTCAGCGCGGCCCCAGCTGCGGATCCTGCCCTCGCGGACGATCGCGGCCTGGGGCGAATCGGCCGGGTAGCTTTGCACCTGGTCCGCGAAGGCGGCATCCACGCCCCGGGCCGACACCAGATTCAGGGCGCCGGCGCCGTCCAGCAGATACATCCCCCCGCAATCGATGTTCGGACAGGAGAGCGCAGCATCGAGGATGCGCGCCAGCCCTTCCTCGAGGCCGCTGGCGCGGGCCAGGTCGAGCAGCAGGTCGCGCAGCATGGCGAGGAAGTCGTCGGCCGAGGGCGGAGTGCTCAAGCGGATTCCTTTTCTTGTCGGCAGCGTGGCGTGTCGAGTATATCGATTGTCGACCTCTTGAAATAGCGCGCATTCGCCCAATATAGAAGCGGTTTCTTATGGAGGAAGGCATGAACGCGACGACCGGCAAGGAGACCCTCGGCTTCCAGACCGAAGTGAAGCAGCTGCTTCACCTGATGATCCACTCCCTCTACAGCAACCGCGAGATCTTCCTGCGCGAGCTGATTTCGAATGCTTCCGACGCCTGCGACAAGCTGCGCTTCGAGGCCCTCCACAACGCCAGCCTGTTCGAGTCCGAGCCGGACCTGAAGATAAAAGTCGGTGTCGACAGGACGGCGAGGACCCTGACCATTTCCGACAACGGCATCGGCATGAGCCGCGAGGAGGCGGTGCACAACCTCGGCACCATCGCCAAGAGCGGCACCCGCGAGTTCTTCTCCCGGCTGACCGGCGACCAGCAGAAGGACGCCCACCTGATCGGCCAGGTCGGCGTCGGCTTCTACTCGGCCTTCATCGTCGCCGACCGCGTCACCGTCGTCAGCCGCCGGGCGGGCCTCTCCGCCGACCAGGGCGTGCGCTGGGAGTCCGAGGGCGCCGGCGAGTATTCGGTCGAGATGGCGGACAGGCCGGCGCGCGGCACCGAGATCACCCTGCACCTGAAGGAGGGGCAGGACGATCTCCTCTCCGGCTGGAAGCTGCGCGAGATCGTCCGCAGGTACTCCGACCACATCGTCCAGCCGATCGTCATGAAACGGGAGGAATGGAAGGACGGCGAACAGGTCATCACCGACGAGGACGAGACGGTCAACCAGGCCAATGCCCTGTGGGCGCGGCCGAAATCCGACATCACCGACGAGCAGTACAGGGAGTTCTACAAGCACGTCGGCCACGACTTCGA
>JADLGU010000128.1 GCA_020849155.1 Rhodocyclaceae bacterium
GCGAAGAAGGAGATCGCCATGATCAAGGTGGTGGCGCCGAACATGGCCTGCCAGGTGATCGACTGGGCCATCCAGGTGCACGGCGGCGGCGGCGTGAGCGATGATTTCCCGCTGGCCCACGCCTACGCCCACGCCCGCACCCTGCGCTTCGCCGACGGCCCCGACGAGGTGCACCGCAACCAGATCGCCAAGTACGAATTGGGCCGCTACCTCGAAGAGAAGTAATGTCCGACCGGCACTTCGCCTTCTGGCCGAAGGGCCAGCCGCGCAGCATGAGCGTGCCGGCGACCTCGTTGTTCTACAACGCCGAGGTCTCGGCGGCGCGCTACCCCGACAAGCCCTATCTGGTCTTCTACGACACGACGGTCAGCTTCGCCGAGTTCCGCGACGAAGCCGAGCGCCTCGCCGGCTTCCTGCAGCAGGAATGCGGGGTGAAGAAGGGCGACCGCGTGCTGCTCTTCATGCAGAACAGCCCGCAGTATGCCATCGGCTACTACGGCATCCTGCGCGCCGACGCGGTGGTGGTGCCGGTGAACCCGATGAACCTCGCCAACGAGCTGCGCCATTACGTCAAGGACAGCGGCGCCACGGTGGCCCTGGTCGCGCAGGAGCTGTCTGCGCAGATGCAGCCGCTGTTGGAGGAGGGGTTGAAGCACATTCTGGTCGCCGCCTATTCCGATTACCTGAAGGTTCCTACCGACCTCAATGTGCCGGCGTTCGTCGCTGCGCCGCGCCAGGCCATTCAACAGGTCGGCGTGTCGCTGTGGTCCGATGCCCTCGCGCTCAACCTGCGCCCCGGCCCGGCGACCGCCGGCCCCGACGACCTCTGCGTCATGCCGTATACCTCCGGCACCACCGGCCAGCCGAAGGGCTGCATGCACAGCCACCGCACGGCGATGCACACCCTGATTGCCGGCGAATACTGGTTCAACATGAAGCCCGATACCGTGCGCCTGGCGGTGCTGCCGTTCTTCCACGTCACCGGCATGCAGGGCAGCATGAGCGGGCCGCTCTATACCGGCGCTTCAGTCGTTCTGCTGCCGCGCTGGGACCGCGACGCCGCCGCCCGGCTTATCCAGCGCTACAAGGTCGGCGCGTGGACCGCGATCCCGACCATGGTGGTGGACTTCCTCGCCAACCCGCATCTGCCCGACTACGACCTCTCCAGCATCCAGCGCATGAGCGGCGGGGGCGCGGCGATGCCGGAGGCGGTGGCGCAGAAGCTCGCCGACATGGGCATCACCTACGTCGAGGGCTACGGGCTCTCCGAAACCATCGCCCCGAGCCACATCAATCCGCCCGATCGCGCCAAGAAGCAGTGCCTCGGCATCCCCCTCTACGACGTCGACAGCCGTGTCGTGGACACCGACTTTCGCGAGCTGCCGCCGGGCGAGGCGGGCGAGGTCGTCACCTGCGGCCCGCAGGTCTTTCTCGGCTACTGGAACAACCCGCAGGCCACCGAGGCGGCCTTCGTGACAATCGACGGCAAGCGCTTCTTCCGCACCGGCGACATCGCCCGCATCGACGAGGACGGCTATTTCTTCATGGTCGACCGCGCCAAGCGCATGATCAACGCCTCCGGCTACAAGGTCTGGCCGGCCGAGGTCGAGGCGCTGCTCTACGGCCATCCGGCCATCCAGGAGGCCTGCGTCATCGGCGCAAGAGACGCCCATAGGGGCGAAACGGTGAAGGCGGTGGTGGTGCTCAAGGAAGCGAGCCGCGGCAATGTGAGCGAGCAGGACGTCATCGGCTGGTCGCGCGCCAACATGGCTGCCTACAAGGCGCCGCGCATCGTCGAATTCGTCGAGGCCCTGCCCAAGTCCGCCACCGGCAAGATCCTCTGGCGGGCGCTGCAGGAGAAGGAACCATAACTCCCCTCTCCCGCTTGCGGGAGTGGGGTCGGGGGGGAGGGCCCGCAACATATCCTTACACTTCCTTACCCCCGCGACAAAGTTTCCGCCCTCCCGCTGGCTAAGCTGTCTCCAACGCAACGCAAAGGAGACTGCCATGAATCCACGCAACGCCAAAGCCAACCTGGTCCGGGCGTCCATCGCCTTCCTGGTCGGCGAAACCGTCCGCAGCGGCCGCGGCCTCCTGCGCAGCCGCATCTTCATGCTGATCCCGGAAGGCGGCGGGGCCATCACCCGGCGCGAGCTCGGCGCCAACGAAACCGTCGACGTCCGCGACCAGGCCACCCGTCAGGTCCAGCGCCTGCGCGCCGCCGAAGTCTCCCTCTATCGCCACAGCCTGCTGTTCGGCGGGAAGACCTGGCGGATCATGAACATCGTCGGATAAGAATCCCGTTCCTTCCCGCTAATGACCGAAACGGGTTTATATTCCGGTCATAGCCATTCGCCATACGGCGGGACAAGGGAGGGGATATGCGTCTTGTCACGAGGAAGGGCATAGTTGCGTCCTGCAGTCATCTGATTGTCGTTGCCTTCGTCTGTTTCCCCTCTTTTTCCTTCGGCCAGGCGGTATCTCCGCCACGCACCATGGCCGACCTCATTCCGCTGTTCGACAAATACACGCCGGACCAGGCACAACTTGCCAGCCATCGGCAGGAATTAGGGCAAGAACCCCCGCAGAATGCCGGACAAGGCGATCTGGGGAAGTTCTATTTCAAGCGGGGAGTCACCGCATTCGATCTGGGCGAAAACACCCGGGCCATGCAGGATTTGAAGAAGGTGCTCGAACTCGGTAGCCCGCCCGAGCGCATCGCATCCCTCAGCAGGCTGGGATGGCTGGAGTTCATCGAAGGCGACCCAGCGAAAGGGCTGGATACAATCAAGCGCGGTCTCGAACAAATCCCCGCCTGGCATGGTGGCAGGCTCGATGTGCTCGGCTTGTATGCCATCGTCGCGGCACAGATGGGTCGCCTGGACCTGGTTGGGCCGACGACCAAGGAGATTATCGATGTCGTGAACTGGAATCGGTCCATGAGAGCCTGGCACCTCTTCGAGCATCTCTATCTTGAAAGACAGAACCGTTTTGTAGGCTTCGCGTTGAAGGAGGTAGGGAAACTGACGGAAGCCGAAGCGGCGCTGAGAGAAGCGCTACGCCAGGGTGATCTGGATGTGCCGTATTTCGAGCGAAGGCGGAATGCGGGACTGCCAGGCTATTCCACTGCCGAACGTGACCTTTTCCGGACCCAGACGAAAGCCATGCTTGCCGAAGTGCTGGCCAAGCAGGGCCGCACGCTGGAGGCCGAACTCCTGATGCGCGAATCCTTGCGGGAAATTCTGTCCGGCAACGGACCGCCAGAACGGCTCGTACTGATTCTGGCTGTTGCCCTGGAGACATTGACTTCGCTGGACCGACTTGCCGAAGCGGAAGCGATGGCCAAAGCAGGCCTTGGCATTCTGGCGAGAACCGGAGCGAAACCTGATGGCATGGCGTATCTATTGCTGCGCCGATCGCTAGCCGATGCCATGGCGGGGCAAGGCCGTTACGAAGAGTCTGCCAAGGAGGCCTTGGCGCTCGCCGAGGCAGTCAAAACAAGCCATCCATGGTTGTCTGAAGCGGCACGCCTTGGCTCTCCCGAGATCGGCCTGGCGCTCGGCCGCAGTGGCAAAGCGGAACAGGGCCTGGCTATGCTCGATGCGCAATATGCCAGCTCGTCGCAATGGCGCGGACGCGAACATCCTCGAAGCGCAGTCATCCAGGGCTATCGCGGTGTGGTGCGGTGGCAGGCTGGCGAGAAATCCGGTGCCCTCAACGACCTACGTGCTGCTGTGGAAATACTCCTTGCCCACCATGGGGAGACGTATGAACAACCTGCTCCGGGTGAAGTGCGCCGCTTTGGCCTGATTCTCGATACCTATCTGTCGGCGCTGGGTGATGCCGCCGCGTCGCCGCCGTCCGGCCTGGATCCCGTAGCTGAGGCGTTCCGTCTGGCCGACGCTTTGCGTTCGCGCAAAATACAGACAGCCATTTCCGCATCCGCAGTCCGCGCTGCGGCGGACACCCCCGAGCTCGCCGCCCTGGTGCGCAAGCTACAGGATTTAGGTGGTGAAGAGGAGGCACTGATCAAGATTCTCTTCAACATGTCCATGCTGCCGCCGGAGAAGCAGTTGCCCAAGGTGATGGAGGACATGCGCAAGCGGCTCGAAGCCATCAAGCCCGAGCGCGCCGCCTTCGCCAAGGAGGTCAGAACGCGATTCCCAGCCTATGCCGAACTGGTCAGACCCAGCCCGGCGTCGATTCAGGACATCCAGACCGTACTGCAGGCCGGAGAGGCATTCATCTACGTGCTGCCGACGGAGAAGAACACGCTGGTCTGGGCCATTCCGAAGAATGGCAAGCCGGCCTTCGTTGCTGCGCGGATCGGCACCGGAGAGTTGGAGGGGATCGTCAGGCGGCTCCGCGAAAGCCTCGATATCGGCTCTGTCGGGCTGGATCAATTGCCGCCTTTCGATTTGCAGGCAGCCCACCGCCTGTACAGCTTGCTGCTGGCGCCGGTCGCAGCCGGCTGGGAAGGGGCTAGCCATCTCTTCGTCAGCTCAGGAGGCAGCCTGTCGCAGTTGCCCATGGCTGTGCTGCCCACGGCGTCGGTTAAAACATCGTCAGCCAAGCCTGCGTTCTCCGAATATCGCAAGGTGCCCTGGCTTATCAGGAAGGCGGCCATTACCGAATTGCCGTCGGCGAGTGCGTTGATCGCATTGCGCAAGATGAAGCCGGGCAGTCAAGGACGCTCCGTCTTCGTCGGCTTCGGTGATCCCGATTTCGGAGCCGGCGGGAATGTGAAGACGGCCATGGCAATACGACGCAACCTGGCCGTGACGCGCGCCGTTGGCAAGGATATCGCCGAACAGAATCGGGTGGATTGGCTTGCCTACAGTCAGTTGCCGCCACTGCCGGATACGCGCGAGGAACTGCTCGCCGTGGCACAGGCGCTGGGCGCCAAGCCCGAGGCCGATGTCTATCTCGGAAGCAAGGCGAGCAAGAAGACGATCTTGGGCCTGAATCTCGCCGACAGGCGCATCGTCGCCTTCGCCACGCACGGCTTGCTGGCCGGCGATTTCCCTGGGCTCGACCAGCCAGCCTTGGCTATGGCCAGCTCGGGATCGGCCGACGAAGGGCTGCTCAAGCTGGAGGAAATCCTGAAGCTCAAACTCGATGCCGATTGGGTGGTCCTATCTGCCTGCAACACGGCGGCAGGAGACGGTGAAGGCGCGGAAGCCATTTCTGGCTTGGGGCGCGGCTTTTTCTATGCCGGCGCGCGCGCCCTGCTTGCCACGCACTGGCCGGTGGAAACGGTATCGGCGAAAGAACTGGTGAAGGGGATATTTTCCCGCTACTCTGGTGCGGCAGGCTTGTCGCGTGCCGAGTCGCTCCGTCGCGCCATGTTGGCCATGATCGACGAGACCGCAGCGCCGACACATACCTACGCTCACCCGATGTTCTGGGCGCCCTACGCGGTTATCGGCGATGGCGGTAATCGCTAGCGCAGCCTGAACACCACCGGCAATATCACCTCCCGCGCCTCCGCCTCCGGCAGGCTGCCCATGGCGAAGGCGGCCTTGATGGCGGCCTCGTCGAGGATGCGGTGGCCGCTGCCGGCGGCGACTTGCGCATCGCGTATCGCCCCATCCCCGTCCAGCGTCAACAGCAGGCGCACCTCGCCCTCGAGGCCGCGCGCCACCGCTTCGGGCGGATAGAACAGCACTTCGGAGAGCTTGCGCTGGGCCGCTGCCTCGGGCGTGCGCGGTGCCGGGCGGCGGCCTTTCGCCTCGGTTGGCGTCGGCGGCGTGGCCGGGCGGCCGGAGGCCTCATCGGCGAGCGTGTCCTTCAGCACCGGCTCGGCCGGCCGCACCTGCGCCGGCGGCAGGATCCGGGCGCTGATCGCCGTGCTGGGCAGACCGACTTTTCCCTGCGGCAGGCCGAACCCCAGCAGGGCCAGATGCAGGGCGAGCGAGGCTGACAGGGCGAATAGCAGGCGGCGGTTGCGCATGCGGGGTTGTCAGGAGTCAAGCCTATCGAAGCCGTATTTTGCTATAAATGCGCCATGCGAGCCCTGTTATCCCCGCTGCTGCCCCTTCTGGCGATCCTTGCCTGCCTGCTGCGCCCGGCCTGGGCCGCGCCGCCCACGCCGCTCGAATACGGCGTCGCCGTCGAGGCCGGCAACACCTGGGCCGTCAGGAAGTGGCTCGACGAGGGCCTGCCCCCGGACTACATGGCCGACCGCATCGGCAGCGGCCTGATGATCGCCGCCTGGAACGGCAATCTCGAACTGATGCGCCTGTTCATCGAGCGCGGCGCCGACGTCAATCTCTCCAACCGCTTCGACGAGCAGGCCCTGCAGCTGGCCGCCTGGCGCGGCCACGACGAAGCCGTGCGCCTGCTGCTGGAGCGCGGCGCCAGCATCAATCGCGGCGGCAAGCAATGGAGCGCCCTGCATTACGCCGTCTTCGCCGGCCACGCCGAGGTGGCCCGCCTGCTCATCGGCCGGGGCGCCGACGTCAACGCCCGCAGCCCCAACGACTCCACCGTGCTGATGATGGCGGCCCGCGAAGGCCATGCCGACCTGGCCCGCGCCCTGCTCGAGGCCGGCGCCGACACCGCGCCGATCAACGAGTGGGGCGACAACGCGCTGGCCTTCGCCATGCGCAACAAGAACTATGGCATCGCCAAGATGGTGTCGAGCGCCGGGGAATTCGCCAAGGCCGCCAAGGCCCCCGAGGCCTTCGGCCCGGCCCGCAAGTCGGTTGCCGCGCCGCCCGAGATCGCCGAGATCGTCGAGAAGATGCGCCAGGCCCAGGCCGAGGGCAAGCCCACCGACGAGCTGCGCAAGGCCCTCTACGCCGCGCTTGCCCTGCACCGCCACGACAGCGAGGTGCAGACCCTGAAGACCAGGAAGGGCAAGGGCGGCAAGCCCGAGGTGCTGGTCATCACCGCCCAGCGCAAGGAAGCCGGCCGGGAGCGCGCCGAGCTGCTCTACGAGGCGGTCAAGGCCGGCGCCGCCGTCACCACCCCGGCCCAGGCCGCCAAGGGCGCCGACGGGCCCTCCGAAATCAGCGGGATCCTCGAGCGGCTGCAGCAGGAGCAGGGCAGGAAGGGCCGCAAGCGCTCCACCGCCGAGCTGCGCCGCGAGCTGCAGGAAGCCGTCGCCAGGTTCAGGAAAGAGGCCGAAGCGGAGCGGGCGAGATGAGGCCTGCCCCGGGCGTCCGCCATGCTGCCGCTTGAGCGCTTTCCTTCCCCGCAGCGGCAGGCCGTGCGCGGCCTGCTCACCGACATCGACGACACCCTCACCACCGACGGCCGCCTGACCGCCGCCGCCTATGCCGCGCTGGAGCGCCTGCAGACGGCCGGGCTGCGGGTGATCCCCGTCACCGGGCGGCCCGCCGGCTGGTGCGACCACATCGCGCGGATGTGGCCGGTGGATGGGGTGGTGGGGGAGAACGGCGCGTTCTGGATGCGCTATGACGCCCCCGCGAAGATGCTGCGGACGGTCCCGGCCGGTCAGCCGCCGGCCGACCGCCAGGCGCGTCTCGCTGCCGTGGCGCGCGAGATCCTCGCCGCCGTCCCCGGCTGCGCGCTGGCCTCGGACCAGTTCTGCCGCATCGCCGACCTGGCCATAGACTACTGCGAGGACGTGGCGCCGCTGCCGCCGGCGGCGGTGGACGAGATCGTCCGGCGCATGGCGGCGGCGGGGATGCGCGCCAAGGTGAGCTCCATCCACGTCAATGGCTGGTTCGGCGACTACGACAAGCTGACCACGACGAAGCGCATGCTGCGGGAGGAGTTCGGCAGCGATCTGGATGCGCCGCAGGAGCGGGCGCGCTGGGTGTTCGTCGGCGATTCGCCCAACGACGCGCCGATGTTCGGCTTCTTTCCGAACTCGGTGGGGGTGGCGAACGTGATGGATTTCGGCGAGCGGCTGGACGCGAAGCCGGCCTACGTGACGCAAGCGCGGGCGGGGGCGGGCTTCGTCGAACTGTGCGAGGCGCTGCTGGCGGCGCGGTAGGCTTGCCCTCTCCCCCGAGCGGGAGAGGGGAGGTTAGTCGATTCGTTTTCCGCTGGCCTTGTCGAACCAGTGCTCGTGTTCCGGCGCGTGGCGCACCGGCAGCTTGCCGGTCCGCGCGGCGAAGGATTGGTGCAGGCGCACGGCGAGGCGGGCGCCTTCGCCGTTTTGCCCGGTGTGGCCGTAGACCAGGGTGTCGCTGCCGAGCGGCTCGACCAGGTCGACGTCCACCGTCATCTTCGCCTCGCTTTCCGCGCAGGGTTCGAGGTGTTCCGGGCGCACGCCGAGCAGCACGTCACGCCCATCCTTCCGCAGCGGGACCAGGTTCATCGGCGGCGAGCCGATGAAGCCGGCGACGAAGGTGCTGGCCGGCTTCTCATACACTTCCAGCGGCGCGCCGATCTGCTCGGCGCGGCCGCCGTTCATCACCACCATCCGCTGCGCCAGGGTCATCGCCTCGACCTGGTCGTGGGTGACGTAGAGGCTGGTCGTGCCCAGGCGCCGGTGCAGGGCCTGCAGCTCGGCGCGCATCTGCACGCGCAGCTTGGCGTCGAGGTTGGAGAGCGGCTCGTCGAAGAGGAACACCGCCGGCTCGCGCACGATGGCGCGGCCCATCGCCACGCGCTGGCGCTGGCCGCC
>JADLGU010000452.1 GCA_020849155.1 Rhodocyclaceae bacterium
ACGATGCCGACCAGCGAGTTCGGCAACAGATCCGTCACCGGCTCAAAGCCCGCGAGCAGCAGAAAGAAGCAGACCACGACGGACACGATGAAGCTGATGACCTGATTGCGCGTCATCGACGACGTCATGCTCGTCACCGCCAGATAACCACCGGCGAGCAATGCGCTGCCGACGTAGCCGCTGAAGATTTCACCGACGTCCGCATCACCGAGATAACAGACCGTGATCACCACCGGGAACGTCAGCGCCAGCGCGATGATCAGGAACAACCACGACGCGATGAACTTGCCGACGATGGCCTGCCACGGCGTGATGGGCATCGTCAGGAGCAATTCCAGCGTGTGCAGACGCCGTTCTTCCGACCACAGCCGCATGCCGACGGCCGGCACGAGGAACAGATACAGCCAAGGATGCCAGCGGAAGAACGACATCGTCAGCGAGGCCTGACCCATTTCGAAGAAGCCGCCGAGGCTGAACGTGAAAAATCCGTTCAGCAACAGCCAGATGACAATGAACACGTAGGCGACCGGCGACGCGAAGTAACCGTTCAGCTCACGTTTGCAGATCGTTTTGATGTTTTGGAGTGTGTCGCTCATTTACTTGTTCTCCTTTCGGGCGGTCTCCGACCACGTGATGTCACGGAAGACTTCATCCAACCGGCCCTCCTCGGTATGCAGTTCCTCAAATTTCCAACCTTCCTTCACGCACACATCCGCGATGCCGCGAGCCAAAGTGCCGTTCACACTGCCCTCGGCCGGATACGCCCGCGCCCACACGCTGCCGCCGTCCTCGCGCACGATGGTCGCCTTGCTGGCGCCCGCGACAGACGCAAGCCGCGACTTCACCGTGTCACCCGCCACGCCAATGACCCGCAGCGAAACCGCGCCTGCCATGTCCGAACGTTGCTTGAGTTCCTGCGGCGTGCCGTTGGCCACGATGCGACCGCGGTCGATGATGATCGCCCGCGTGCAGACCGCCTCGACTTCCTCGAGAATGTGCGTTGAGAAAATGATCGCCTTCTTTTCACCCATGCGGCGGATGAGCTGACGCGCCTCGTGCTTCTGGTTCGGGTCGAGACCGTCCGTCGGCTCGTCCAGAATCAGCACCTGCGGATCGTGCAGGATCGACTGCGCCAAGCATGTACGATGGCGGTAACCCTTCG
>JADLGU010000129.1 GCA_020849155.1 Rhodocyclaceae bacterium
ATCTCGCCAACGTCGGCGACGCCAAGACCCTGGTGATCCATCCGGCGTCGACCACCCACCGCCAGTTGAGCGAGGCGCAGCAGGCGAAGGCCGGCGTCTCGCCCGACATGATCCGCCTGTCGGTGGGGCTGGAGACGCTCGACGACATCCTGTGGGACATCGACCAGGCGCTCGAGAAAAGCGCCGCCTGAGAGAGACGCGAACATGGAGTTCTTCGACAGTTTCGGCCTGCGCGAGATGGTGATCGGCACCGCGGTGCTGCTCGGCGTCTATTCCGGCATCGTCATCATCCGGCTCTCGCGCATGCCGCGGCAGAAGCCGCCCGCGCCGGTGTGGAAGCAGGACCCGGCCGAGTTCGGCCAGCAGGTGGTGAAGGGCGGCATCGAGGCCGAGCTGGCCG
This sequence comes from Rhodocyclaceae bacterium, assembly GCA_020849155.1. GTDB lineage: Bacteria > Pseudomonadota > Gammaproteobacteria > Burkholderiales > Rhodocyclaceae > Desulfobacillus. The sequence goes on from JADLGU010000129.1 coordinate 401, forward strand.
AGCTGCGCCGCGAGCTGGCCGCGCTCAAGGAAAAAGTCGGTCTGCTGGAGACGGCGCGCAACGTCTCGCCGCAGTACGGCGAGGCCGTGGCCCTGGCGCAGAAGGGCCTGGCCGCGCGCGACATCGCCGAGCGCTGCGGGATTTCGGTGGCCGAGGCCGAGATGGTATGCGCGCTGAGCCGCGCCAAGGGGAGGGGAGATGAACCAGGATGATCCGGACGAGCTGAAGAAGAAGCTGCTGCGCCGCATCGCGGTGGCCGTGGTGGCGGCCGTCGTGCTGCTCGGCGGCCTGGCGCTGTTCGAGCATTACCTCAACGAGCCCGCGCCGCCGCCGGCTGCCGCGCCGCAGCCGGCGCCGAGCGCCGCGGCGCCGCCGGCCGCCGAGCCGGCCAAGCCAGAGGCCAAGCCGGAAGAGCCGAAGCCCGAGGAGAAGAAGGAAGAGCCCAAGGCCGAGCCGGAGAAGAGCCAGATGCCGCTCGCCCCGCCGCCCGAGCCGAAGCCGGCCTCGCGCGTCGTCATCAAGCCGCCGGCCGCCGTACCGGCGAAGAAGGAGACGGTGGTGGCCAAGGTCGCGCCGGCCGAAGCCAGGGCCCCGACCGCCGAGCCCAAGGCCGAGCCGGCCATCGCGATCCCCCGCAGCTACCGCCTGCAGATGGGCGTGTTCACCAGCGCCTCCAACGCCGGGGAGCTGCAGGCGAAACTGGAGAAGGCGGGCATCCCGTCCTATGTCGAGTCGCGCGTGCATGTCGGTCCCTTCAAGACCCAGCAGGAAGCCGACGAGGCGCGCCGCAAGCTCAAGGCGCTCGGTCTCGGCCCCGGCCTGCTGATCCCGCCGCAAAAACGTTGAGGGCATTCATGAAAAAAATCATCGCCAGCGCCGAGGCCCCCGCCGCCATCGGCCCCTATTCCCAGGCCGTGCAGAGCGGCAACACCGTCTACCTCTCCGGCCAGATCGGCCTCGACCCGGCCAGCATGCAGATGGCGGAAGGCATCGACGCGCAGACCGCCCGCGTCTTCGACAACCTGAAGGCCGTCGCCGCGGCGGCCGGCGGCACGCTCGCCGACGCCGTCAAGGTGAACATCTACCTCACCGACCTCGCCCACTTTGCCAAGGTGAACGACGCCATGGCGAGCCATTTCAGCCAGCCCTATCCGGCCCGCGCCACGGTGCAGGTGGCGGCGCTGCCGCGCGGCGCGCTGGTCGAGATCGACGCGGTGCTCGTGCTGGGGTGAGCAAGGACGCTGCGCTTCCCGGCGCCACGCCGGCGACGGCGGCGAAGCTGGCACAGCTCGGGCTGCGCACACCGGACGATCTTGTCCTGCACCTGCCGCTGCGCTACGAGGACGAGACCCGCCTCACCGCCATCGACGATTTGCGCCCCGGCGTTGCCGCCCAGGTCGAGGCGGAGATCGTCGAGTCCTCCGTGCAGTACCGCCCGCGCCGCCAGCTCGTCGTGCGCGTGCAGGATGCCGCGGGCGGAGAACTGGTGCTGCGCTTCCTGAATTTCTATGGCAGCCAGACGAAGCAGCTCGCCGTCGGGCGGCGCCTGCGGATCTTCGGCGAGCCGCGCGGCGGCTTCCTCGGCGACGAGATGGTGCATCCGCGCTACCGCCTGGTCGCCGAGGACGAGCCGCTGCCCGCGGCGATGACGCCGATCTACCCGACCACCGCCGGACTCTCGCAGCTGGCGTTGCGCAAATGCATCGACCTCGCGCTGCAGCAGGCCGACCTCGGCGAGACGCTGCCGGAGCCGCTGCGCCAGCGGTTGCAGCTCGCACCCTTCGCCGACAGCGTCGAGCTGCTGCACCACCCGACGCCCGCCACCCCGCTCGCCGATCTCTCCGACCGCGCGCATCCGGCCTGGCAGCGCATCAAGTTCGACGAGCTGCTCGCCCAGCAGTTGAGCCTGCGCCGCGCGCATGAGGCGCGGCGCGCCAAGACCGCGCCGCGGCTCCCGCTGAAGGGCGCCCTGACCAAGAAACTGCTTGCCGCGCTGCCCTTCAAGCTCACCGCCGCCCAGCAGCGCGTCTGGCGCGAGATCGCCGCCGACCTGGGCGAGGTGCATCCCATGCAGCGCCTGCTGCAGGGCGATGTCGGCAGCGGCAAGACCGTGGTCGCCGCGCTGGCCATGCTGCAGGCGGTGGAGAACGGACACCAGGCGGCGCTGATGGCGCCCACCGAGATCCTCGCCGAGCAGCATTACCGGAAGCTCTCGCAATGGCTGACGCCGCTCGGCCTGGAGATCGCCTGGCTCTCCGGCAGCCTGAAGAAGAAGGACAAGGCGGCGATGGCCGAGGCGATTTCCACCGGCCGCGCCCCGCTCGCCATCGGCACCCATGCGCTGATCGAGGAGGCGGTCGATTTCTCGAAGCTGGGACTGGCCATCATCGACGAGCAGCACCGCTTCGGCGTGCGCCA
>JADLGU010000130.1 GCA_020849155.1 Rhodocyclaceae bacterium
CGCCGGAAAACAACGATCCCGAATCGCCCCAGCGGATGACCATCCCGCCGGCCAACGTGTCGGGCTGATCAGGACAGGACGACGCGCCCGCCCGACTGCTCCGAGACCATCCGGCCGAGCGCCTCGAACAGTTCGGCCCCGTCCCGGGTGCCCAGCCAGCGGCCGCCGGCATGGCGGAAATGGAAGCCGCCCGAGCGGGCCGCCACCCAGATCTCGCGGGCCGCCGCATGGCGGTTGATGATGATCTTGCTGCCGTCGCCGAACTCCAGCTCCAGCACGCCGCCCGGCTGCAGCTCGTAGTCGATCTCGGCGCCACAGGCGTCCAGCGCACGCTCGATCCGTTCCAGCGCCGCCTTGGCCAGTGCCTCGAACTCGGTTTCTTCCATGGCTAGCCTTCTGCTAACATCGTCGCATCATGCGTACATCGACAATTTTGCTCTTCCTGCTCTTCCTGGCCGCTTGCGGCACCCGGACCTCGCTCACCCTGCCGCCCAGTCCTGCGCCAACCGGCGCCGCAAAAACCACTGCCCCGCAGACCCCGCCCGCCGATGATAGCAAAGCCGGCGGAAACGCCGCCCGATGAATGGCTTCGCCTATCGTGACGGCATCCTCCATGCCGAGGAGGTGCCCCTGCCCGAGCTGGCGGCCAGGCACGGCACGCCCTGCTACGTCTATTCGCGCGCCGCGCTGGCGTCGCGCTACGCGGAGTTCCGCCACGCCCTGGCCGGGCACGACGCCCTGGTCTGCTACGCCGTCAAGGCCAATTCCAACCTCGCCATCCTGAACCTGTTCGCCCGCGCCGGCGCCGGCTTCGACATCGTCTCCGGCGGCGAGCTGGCGCGCGTCCTCGCCGCCGGCGGCGACCCGGCGCGGGTGGTGTTTTCCGGCGTCGGCAAGACGGCCGAGGAAATGCACCAGGCGCTGGCCGCCGGCATCTTCTGCTTCAACGTCGAATCCGCCGCCGAACTGGAACGGCTGAATGGCGTTGCCGGCCAGGCCGGCAAACGGGCGCCGCTCGCGCTGCGGGTGAATCCGGACGTCGACCCCAAAACGCACCCCTACATCTCCACCGGGCTGCGCGGCAACAAGTTCGGCGTTGCCTATGGCGAGGCGCTGGCCCTTTATCGCCACGCCGCGGCGCTGCCGCACATCGATGTGGCGGGCATCGCCTGCCACATCGGCTCGCAGCTGCTCGATCCGGCGCCGGCCGCCGAGGCGGCGGGCAAGGTGCTGGCCCTGGTCGGGCAGCTGGCGGCGGCCGGCATCGCCCTGCGCCACATCGACCTGGGCGGCGGCATCGGCATCCGCTACCGCGACGAGGCGCCGCCGGCGGTCGCCGACTATCTCGCGCCGATCCTGGCCCAGCTGGCCGGCCGCAGCGAGAAGCTCCTCTTCGAGCCGGGCCGGGCCCTGGTCGGCAACGCCGGCCTGCTGCTCACCCGCATCGAATTCCTCAAGCACGGCGAGGAGAAAAACTTCGCGGTGGTCGATGCCGCCATGAACGACCTGATGCGGCCGGCGCTCTACGACGCCTGGCACGAGATCCTGCCGGTCCAGCCCGGCGCCGCGGCGGCAGCCGAGTACGAGGTGGTCGGGCCGGTCTGCGAGAGCGGCGACTTCCTCGGCCACGCCCGCAGGCTGGCGGTGGCGCCGGGCGAGCTGCTGGCGGTGATGTCGGCCGGCGCCTATGGCATGACCATGAGCTCGAACTACAACAGCCGGCCGCGCGCCGCCGAAGTGCTGGTCGACGGCGAGCGGGCCTTCGTGGTGCGCGAACGCGAGGGCATCGCGCAACTTTTCGCCGGCGAGCATGTCCTGAACTGAACTTCCTCGTCCCGCCCGCCATGCGCAAGCTTAGCCCGCTCCTCGTCGTCGCCCTCGCTCTCGCCGCCTGCCAGAAGGCCGAGGAAAAGAAACCCGCCGGCCCGCCGCCGGCCCTGATCACCGTCACCCAGGCCAAGGCCGGCGTCATGGAGGTGGTCGAGGAGACCCTCGGCACGCTCGAAGCGGTGCTCGACCCGAAGCTTGGCGCCGAGGTGGCCGGCAAGGTGGTGCAGGTGCTGGCCGGCAGCGGCAAGACCGTCCGCAAGGGCGAGTTGCTGGCGCTGATCGACGCCACCGATTTCGCCCTGCAGAACCGCGCCGACGAGGCCGAGCGCAAACGCGCCGAGGCCCTGCTGGCGCAGCAGGAGCGCGTGGTCGAGCGCCAGCGCGAGCTGGCGCAGAAGGGCTTCATCTCGCAGAACGCCGCCGACGATGCCCGCGCCCAGCGCGACGCCCTGCGCGAGCAGCTGGCGGCGAGCCGCGCCCGCAGCGACCTTTCCCGCCGCAGCCAGGGCAAGGCCCGCGTCGTGGCGCCCTTCGACGGCACGGTGGAGACCACCATCGCCTCGGCCGGCGACTACGTCAAGGTCGGCGACCCGCTGTTCCAGTTCGTCTCCTCGCGCAAGCTGCGCGCCCACCTGCCCTTTCCCGAATCGGCCGCGCCACGCCTGAAGAAGGGCCAGCCGGTGGTCCTCGGTTCGCCACTGCTGCCGGGTCTGGAAATCCGCGCCGCCGTCAGCGACATCAAGGCCGGCGTGACCGAGGCCGGCCGCGCCCTCGAC
>JADLGU010000131.1 GCA_020849155.1 Rhodocyclaceae bacterium
GAACGCGGCGCCGGCGAGACGCTGGCCTGCGGCACCGGCGCCTGCGCCGCCGTCGTCGCCGGCATCCTGCGCGGCCTGCTCGACTCGCCGGTCAAGGTGGCGACGCGCGGCGGCGAACTGGCCATCGCCTGGGAAGGTCCCGGCCGGCCGGTGATGATGACCGGGCCCGCCGTCTCGGTGTTCGACAGCGAAATCGATATTTGATCAAGGGGGAAGACAGGAATGAAAGCCGATGAAATCGCCCGTTACCTGCAGGACAACCCGAAGTTCTTCGACGAGTACGCCGACCTGCTGGCGCAGCTCTACATCCCGCACCCGCACGGCGGCCGCGCCATCTCCATCACCGAGCGGCAGATCCTCACCCTGCGGGAGAAGGCCAAGCAGCTGGAGGCCAAGCTGGGCGAGCTGATCCGCTTCGGCGAGGAGAACGACGTCATCGGCGAGAAGGTGCACCGCCTGGCCGTCGCCCTGGCCGGCGCGCGCGACTTCGATGCCGCGCGGCGCGCGCTGCTGACGCACCTGACCGAGGACTTCGCCGTGCCGCACGCCGCCTTCCGGCTGTGGAACGTCGCCACGGGAAGCGGCGCGGAGTTCGGCGAGGTGACGGAGCAGACCCGCATCTTCGCCGCCGGCATGAACCATCCCTTCTGCGGCGCCAACGCCGGTTTCGAGGCCGCCGCCTGGTTCGGCGAAAGCGGCGCGAACGTGCGCTCGGTGGCGCTGGTGGCGCTGCGGCGCGAGGCCGAGACGGTCGGCCTGCTGGCCCTCGGCTCCGAGGACGTGCAGCGCTTCTATCCGGAGATGGGCACGCTCTACCTCGGCCACCTCGGCGAGCTGGCGAGCGCGGCGCTGCTGCGGACCCTGGGGTAGCGATGTCCGGGCTGGCGGGCGATGAGGCCAAGGCCGCCGTAGCGGCCTGGCTCGACGAGCTGGCCCATCAGCGCCGCGCCAGCCCGCTGACCCTGGAGAGCTACGGCCACGATCTCGTCGCGCTGCTGTCCCTGGCCGGTGCCGCGCCGCTCGACAAGCTGAAACACCACGACATCCGCCGCTTCGTCGCGCAGCTGCATGGGCGCGGCCTGTCGGGCCGTTCGCTGGCGCGCGTGCTGTCGGCCTGGCGCGGCTTCTTCAACTGGCTGGCGAAGCGGCGCGGCCTGGAACAGAACCCCTGCCTGGCGGTGCGCGCGCCGAAGGCGAAGAAGGCGCTGCCCGCCGTGCTCTCGCCCGACCAGGCCCATGCCCTGCTGGAGACCGATGCCTCCGACCTGCTGGAGTTGCGCGACAAGGCGATGTTCGAGCTGTGCTACTCGTCGGGCCTGCGCCTGGCCGAGCTGGCTGGCCTCGATGTCGGCGCGGCGCAGGACCTGGCGGCGGGCGAGGTGACCGACACCGGCAAGCGCGCCAAGACGCGCACGGTGCCCGTCGGCGCCAAGGCGCGGGCGGCGCTGGCGGCCTGGCTGGCGCGGCGCGGCGAACTCGCCGCCGCCGACTGCCCGGCGCTGTTCGTCAGCCGGCGCGGCACGCGCCTGTCGATGCGCATGGTCCAGCTCAGGCTCGAGCGCTGGGGAAAGAAGGCCGGCCTCGGCGCCCACGTGCACCCGCACATGCTGCGCCATTCCTTCGCCTCGCACGTGCTGCAGTCCTCCGGCGACCTGCGCGCCGTGCAGGAGATGCTCGGCCATTCCAGCATCGGCACGACGCAGGTGTATACGCATCTGGACTTCCAGCATCTGGCCAAGGTGTACGACGCGGCGCATCCGAGGGCCAGGAAAAAGTGAGCGCGGCCGCACCGGTTCGTCAGTGGCTCTCGGAGGCCGCGCAGCGCATCGACGCGGCCCTGGGGCCGGCCCACGTGCGGCGCATCGTGCTGCCGCCGCAGGCCGACCGGCCGGGCAAGGAGGGCGAGTTCTGCGCCGTGCAGCTCGACTGCGGCAGCGTCGGACTGGCCTTTACCCTGCTCGACGGCACGCTGGCGGCGCTGCATGGGCGCGGCGCGGATTCGGGCCGCGCGGCGATGGAGCTGGTGCGCGGCTACGCGGCAGGCGACGGCGCGGCGCGCGCCTTGGGCCTGGCGACGATCAACGCCCTGACGCGCCGTCTCTACGACCGCTCAGGCTACCTGCCCGACGATTCCGTCGATTCCTTCGGCTCGCTGGCGCTGAAATCCGGCGACCGCCTCGGCATGGTCGGCCATTTCACGCCGCTGATCGAACAGGCGCGCGCGCTGGGCGTTCCCGTCACCGTGCTGGAGCTGAAGGCGGAGCTGGTGCGCGAGGAGGAGGGCCTCATTGTCACGCTCGACCCGGCACGCCTTGCCGGCTGCAACAAGATCGTGTCGACCAGCACGCTGCTGCTCAACGACACCTTCGAGCGGGTGCGCGAGGCGTGGCGCGGGGCGCAGGCCGTCGCCATCGTCGGCCCCTCGGCCGGCTGCCCGCCCGATGCGCTCTTCGCCGCCGGGGTCTCGGCGGTGGGCACGGCCTGGATCGCCGATGCCGAGGCTTTCCTCGCCCGCGTCGCCGCCGGCGAGAAGTGGGGCGCGAGCGCACGCAAGGTGACGCTGACCCCGCGACGGTATCCCGGGCTCGACGCCCTGCTCGAAAAAGCGAAGCAAACATGCCGGAGCTGATCCTCAAGCCCGGCAAGGAGCGCTCCGTGATGCGCCGCCACCCCTGGATCTTCGAAGGCGCGGTGGCGCACCTGAAGGGCCGCGCCCGCGCCGGCGACACGGTGGACGTCCTCGCCGACAATGGCCGCCCGCTCGGGCGGGCGGCCTTCAGCCCGCAGTCGCAGATCCGCGCGCGGCTGTGGAGTTTCGATGCCGAAGAGACCATCGACCATGCCTTCTTCAAGCGCCGCGTCGCCGCCGCCGTCGCCGCGCGGGCGGCGCTGCCGGAGCTGCGGGAGCAGCAGGGCCTGCGCCTTATCCACGGCGAATCCGATGGTCTGCCCGGCGTCATCGCCGACCGCTACGGCGACACGGTGGTGCTGCAGCTGAACAGCGCCGGCGCCGAGAAGTGGCGCGAGGCCATGGTTGCCGCGCTGGTGCAGGCGAGCGGCTGCGCGCGCGTTTTCGAGCGCTCGGACTCCGACGTGCGCGGCCTGGAGGGACTCGAGCCGCGCACGGGCGCCCTGCACGGCGACGAACCCGGGGAGGTGATCATCGAGGAGCACGGCGTCCGCCTCGCCGTCGACATCCGCGGCGGCCACAAGCCCGGCTTCGACCTCGACCAGCGCGAGAACCGCCTGCTGGCGCGCCGGCTCGCCGCCGGCCGCAGCGCGCTCAACTGCTTCTGCTACACCGGCGGCTTCAGCCTGCAGGCGCTGGCCGGCGGCGCGGCGAGCGTGCTCTCCATCGACAGCTCCGGCCCGGCGCTGGAAGGCGCGCGGCGCAACCTGGCACTCAATCCGCAGCTCGACGCGGCGCGCGCCGCGTGGCGCGACGCCGACGTCTTCGAGGAGCTGCGGGCGCTGAAGAAGGCCGGCGCGCGCTTCGACCTCATCATCCTCGACCCGCCCAAGTTCGCGCCCTCCGCCGCCCACGCCGAGCGGGCGGCGCGCGCCTACAAGGACATCAACCTGCTCGGCTTCCGCCTGCTCAATCCCGGCGGCCTGCTGATGAGCTATTCCTGCTCGGGCGGCATCGGCGTCGAGCTGTTCCAGAAGATCCTTGCCGGCGCGGCAAGCGACGCCGGCGTCGATGCGCGCATCCTGCGCCGCCTCGCCGCCGCGCCCGACCACCCGGTGGCGCTGGCCTTCCCGGAAGGGGAATACCTGAAGGGCCTGCTCTGCCAGGTGGTATGATCGCCGCGCCATGACCTTGCGCCGCAAGCTGATCGCCCTCCTCGCCCTGCTGTGCTTCTTCGGTGCGCAGCAGGCGGCGTTCGCCCATTGGGCGGCGCACCTCGGCGCGCCGGCGGCGGTCGGCGCCGAGGCGCCCGACGGCGAACATGCCGCCGCGGCGGTGCTCGGCCAGTCCTGCACCAGTTGCGCCGCCTTCGCCGGCCTCGATGCGGCGTTGCCGGGCGGCACGCTCCCGCTTGCAGACGCGCCCGTTTTCGACCAAGCCGCCCTGCCGGCGCCGCGGGAAAAGTCGGTCTCCGCAATACGGCGCTACGATTCCCGCGCCCCGCCAGCCGTTCTCTGAAGCCCCGAAATCGTTCGAACCGCCGCGCCGCGCGCGGCGGCCGTTCCATTCGCTTTGGAGAATTCCATGTTTCGCATCGCATTGCTTGCCGCCGCCGCGTCGCTGGCCCTGCCCGCCGCGGCCGGCGACGAAGACCTGAAAGCCCTGCGCGAGGAAGTCGCGCAGATGAAGAAAGCCTACGAATCGCGCATCGAGTCGCTCGAGCAGCGGCTGGCCGCCGCCGAATCCGCCCAGGAAAAAAGTCCGTCTCCGCAACACGGCGCGGTTTCCCCGCCGGCGGCGGCCGGCGGCTTCAATCCCGAGGTCTCGCTCATCCTGCAGGGCCAGTACCGCCGCATGAAGGAGGTGCCCGAGCGCGCCATCACCGGCTATTGGCCGGCCGGCGGCCACGACCATGGCGGCGCCGAGCGCGGCTTCTCGCTGGACAACTCCGAGCTGATCGTCTCGGCCAACATCAACCCGTATTTCCGCGGCCTGCTCAACGTCGCCCTCAAGGACGGCGAGGCCGAGGTCGAGGAGGCCTGGTTCCAGACGCTGGGCCTGGGGCAGGGCTTCACGCTGAAGGGCGGCCGCTTCCTCTCCGGCATCGGTTACCTCAACGAGCAGCATCCCCATGCCTGGGATTTCGCCGACGCGCCGCTGATGTCGAAGGCGCTGTTCGGCGAGCACTACGGCCAGGACGGCCTGCAGCTGAAGTGGGTGGCGCCGACCGATCTGTTCATGGAGTTCGGCGCCGAGCTCGGCCGCGGCGCCGGCTTTCCCGGCAGCGACCGCAACAAGAACTCGGCTGGGGCAAGCGCGCTGTTCGCCCATCTCGGCGGCGACGTGGGCCGCTCGCACGCCTGGCGCGCCGGACTGTCCTGGCTGACGACGCGGGCGAACGGGCGCGAGGCGCACTTCGAGGACACCGACGCCGCCGGCCCGAACGAGGTGGAGGGCCTGTTCACCGGCCGCAGCCGCACCCTGATCGCCGACTTCGTCTGGAAGTGGGCGCCGGACGGCAACCCGAAGCAGCGCAACCTCAAGCTGCAGGCGGAGCTGTTCCGCCGCACGGAGCACGGCGAGCTGGCCTGCGGTTCGGACGTGGCGACCTCGCCCTGTCTGGGCGGCGTCGGCCTGGGCCGCCTGCGCAGCGCCCAGACCGGCGGCTACGCCCAGGCGGTGTGGCAGTTCATGCCGCGCTGGCGCGTCGGCTACCGCTTCGACTGGCTCAACGCCGGCTCGAAGCGCTACGACCCGGCCACCGTCTTCGCCGCGCTCGACCCGGCCAACGCCTATTTCGGCCGCCACCGGCCGCAGCGCCACAGCCTGATGCTCGACTGGTCGCAGGACGAGTTCTCGCGCCTGCGCCTGCAGTTCGCCCGCGACCGCGCGATGCAGGGCGTCAGCGACAACCAGGTGACGCTGCAGTACATCATGAGCCTGGGCGCCCACGGCGCCCACAAGTTCTGAGGAGACGACGATGATCCGGACGATTATCCTGATTGCAATGCTGGCGGCGGCGCTGCCGCTGCACGCCGAACTGCGCGTCTTCGCCTGCGAGCCCGAGTGGGCGGCGCTGGTGCGGGAGCTGGGCGGCGACAAGCTGAGCGCATACTCCGCCACCCACGCGCTGCAGGACCCGCACCGCATCGAGGCGCGGCCCTCGCTGATCGCCAGGGCGCGCGGCGCCCAGCTGGTGGTGTGCACCGGCGCCGATCTGGAGGCGGGCTGGCTGCCGCCGGTGCTGCGCGAGTCGGGCAACGCCGCCGTGCAGCCGGGACGCCCCGGTTATTTCGAGGCGTCGCAGTTCGTCACGAAGCTGGAGATCCCGGCAAAGCTGGACCGCAGCGAAGGAGACGTGCACGCCGCCGGCAACCCGCACATCCAGCTCGACCCGCGCAACCTGCTGGCGGTGGCCGTGCCGCTGGCGCAGCGCCTGGGCGAGCTGGACGCGGCGAATGCCGCGCACTACGCGGCGCGCCAGCAGGCCTTCGCCGAGCGGCTGCGGGCGGCGATTGCGCGCTGGGAGAAGGAGGCCGTCCCGCTGAAGGGCATGCGCGTGATCGCCCAGCACAAGAGTTTCAGCTACCTCTTCCGCTGGCTTGGCATCGTCGAGGCCGGCACGCTGGAACCCAAGCCCGGCATCGAGCCGGGCAGCGCCCATCTGGCGCAACTGCTGAAGCAGGCCAGGACCGAGCAGGCCAGGCTGATCGTGCGCACGCCCTTCGACTCGCCGCGGCCGGGCGAATGGCTGGCCGAGCGCGCCGGAATCCCGCTCGTCACGCTGCCCTTCACCGTCGGCGGCAGCGACAAGGCGCAGGACCTGTTCGGCCTCTTCGACGACACCCTCGCCAGACTCAAGGAGCGGGCGCCATGAACGACATCGCAGCCCAGCTCGATCTGCTCTGGCCGGCCTTCGCCGCCGGCCTCATCGTCCTCGCCACGCATGTGCCGCTGGGCATTCAGGTGCTCGCCCGCGGCATCATCTTCATCGACCTGGCCGTGGCCCAGGTGGCCGGCGTCGGCGCCCTGGCGGCGCACCTGGCGGATCGCGGCGACAGCCCCTGGATCGTGCAGGGCGCCGCGGCCGGCGCGGCGCTCGGCGCGGCGCTGCTGCTGCAGTGGAGCGAGCGGCGCTGGCCGCAGTTGCAGGAGGCGCTGATCGGCCTGCTGTTCGTGCTGGCGGCCAGCGGCACGGTGCTGCTGCTGGCGGGCGACGCCCATGGCGGCGAGCACCTGCGCGAGCTGCTGGTGGGACAGATGCTGTGGGTGTCGCGGGGCCAGCTGCTGGCAGCGGCCATCGCCAGCGCCTCGATCCTGCTGGTCTGGAGGGCGCTGGCCGGGCGGGGCGGCGGCCTGGCGTTCTACGCCCTGTTCTCGGTCGCCGTAACGGTTTCCGTGCAGCTGGTGGGGGTGTATCTGGTTTTCGCCAGCCTGATCGTGCCGGCGCTGGCGACCCATGGCATGGGGCGCGGCCGCCTTGCCGCCGGCCTGGGCCTGGGCGCCGCCGGCTACGCCGCCGGCCTGGCCCTGGCCGCCGCGGCCGACTGGCCGGCCGGCGCCACCGCCGTCTGGATGCTGGCCGCCGCGGGCTTATTGTGGGCATTCATCCGTTCCGGCGTTGCGCCACGTCGGCCGATATGCTAAAAGCGATACTCGCCCTGACGCATAGGCCTGCCGGGCAATAGGAATTTCAGAACAGACCGTGGTTTTCTCACTTTTCGGCAAGAAGCCCCCGCCGGAGCCGCCCAAGCCGGCGCCCAGGAAAAAAGCCCCCGAGGCGCCGGCAACGGCGCGTCCGGAGGCACCGCCTGCGCCCAAACCTGCCGCCGAGACCAGCCCCCCCAAGGACGAGTTCGATTCGCTCGACTTCACCGCCCCGGGCGCCATCGAGGTGCATGAGGAGGAGCAGCCCGGCCACTTCGAGATCCGCGAAAGCGCCTCCAGCCTGCACCCGGTGGTCGAGGAGGCCGCCATCCTCTTCGCCAATGGCCAGGACGAGGCGGCCCTGGCGGCCCTGGAGGGGGCCGCCGCCGCGGGCAACCTGGGAACGGCCGCCGACGCCGTCTGGGCGATGCTCTTCGACCTCTACCAGCTGATGGGCAAGCGCGAGCTGTTCGAAAAGCGCGCGCTCGAATACTCGGTCAAGCTGGAGCGGTCGCCGCCGACCTGGATCGAGCCCGTCAGGCAGACCCTCGGCCCGGCCCTGACCACCGGCGGCACCGCCTTCGTCTCCTTTTCCGGCACCCTGGGCGAGGACACCGACAAGACCATCAAGCAGCTGGAGAAGATCATCTCCGGCAACCCGGTGGCGCGGGTCGAGTTCGGCAAGCTGCAGGATGTGGACGTGCTGGGAGCGGCGCTGCTGCTGAAGACCATGCGGGGCGCGCGCAAGGTCAGGTGCGAGCTGGTGATGAGCGGCGCCGACAAGCTGGCCGAGCTGCTGAAGGCCAAGCTCGATGTCGGCCGGCGCGAGGACGAGACGCTGTGGATGCTGCTGCTGGAGCTCTACCAGCACATGGCCGAGCAGGAGCTGTTCGAGGAGTGGGCGGTGAACTACGCCATCACCTTCGAGGTCTCGCCGCCCTCCTGGGAGAACCGGCCGCCGCCCAAGAAGCCGACCCCGGTGCCGGTGCTGGCCGAGGCCTCCGGCGACGAGGACGTCTTCCCGCTCGCCGGCGAAATGTACAGCGCCGGCTCGGACGCCTTCCGCAAGCTGATCGATTACGCCGCCGGCCGGGAGCAGGTGCTGGTCGACTGCGGCGCCCTCAAGCGCATGGATTTCGTCAGCGCCGGGCTGTTCCTCAACACCCTGACAAATCTGCAGATCACCGGCTGCAGCGTGACCATCCGCAATCCCAACCAGCTGATCTTCGCCCTGTTCGGCGTGCTCGGCATCAACCAGGTGGCGCACGTCGAGCGGCGCAAGTTCTGATTCCCGGCTTTTCCAATTTCCGGCGGTAAACCCATGGAGCAATATCACGGCACGACCATTCTTTCCGTGCGTCGCGGCGCCAGCGTCGCCCTCGGCGGCGACGGCCAGGTGACGCTCGGCAACATCGTCGTCAAGGCCAGCGCGCGCAAGGTGCGCCGCCTCTACCAGGAGAAGATCCTGGCCGGCTTCGCCGGCGGCACGGCCGACGCCTTCACCCTCTTCGAGCGCTTCGAGGCCAAGCTGGAGAAGCACCAGGGCAACCTCTTGAGGAGCGCCGTCGAACTGGCCAAGGACTGGCGCACCGACCGCATCCTGCGCCGGCTGGAAGCCATGCTGGCGGTGGCTGACCGTGAGCGCACGCTGGTGATTACCGGCAATGGTGACGTGCTCGAACCGGAATATGGCA
>JADLGU010000132.1 GCA_020849155.1 Rhodocyclaceae bacterium
CCTCAAGGTCGGCGCGGATTATCTCCGCCGCCTGCTGCCGGACGCCGCCGTGCATATCAGCGACCCGAGCTGGGAGAACCACCGCGCCCTGTTCGAGTCGGCCGGCTTCCGCGTCGAGAATTATCCCTACTACGATGCCGCCACCCGCGGCGTGGCCTTCGACCGCATGAAGGCCTGCCTGGCGGGGCTGCCGGCTGGTTCCATCGTCGTCCTGCACGCCTGCTGCCACAACCCGACCGGCGCCGACCTCTCCGAGGCGCAGTGGAAGGAAGTGGTCGGGATCGTCCGCGAGCGCGGCCTGGTCCCCTTCATCGACATGGCCTACCAGGGCTTTGCCGACGGCATCGAGCCGGACGCACTGGCGCTCAGGCTGTTCGCCGCTTCCGGTCTGCAGTTCTTCGTCTCCAGTTCCTTCTCGAAGTCCTTCTCGCTCTATGGCGAGCGCGTAGGTGCGCTGTCCATCGTCACCGCGAGCAAGGACGAATCGGCGCGGGTGATGTCGCAGGTGAAGCGCGTCGTCCGCACCAACTACTCGAATCCGCCCACCCACGGCGGCGCCGTGGTGGCGGCGGTGCTCTCCAGCCCCGATCTGCGCAAGCAGTGGGAAGAGGAACTGGCAGGCATGCGCGACCGCATCCGTGCCATGCGCACCGGCCTGGTGGACAAGCTCAAGGCGCGCGGCGTGGCGCAGGACTTCTCCTTCATCGCGCACCAGCGCGGCATGTTCTCCTACACCGGGCTGACGGCCGATCAGGTCGAACGCCTGAAGACGGAGTTCGGCATCTACGCCGTCAGCACCGGGCGCATCTGCCTTGCCGCGCTGAATACGCGAAACATCGACTACGTCGCCGACGCGATCGCCGCCGTCATCAGGAAATAAGCGCTGGCGTCGAAAGCAAAACGGGCGCCCGAGGCGCCCGTTTGCGTTTGCATGCCTGCGTGGGTTAGCGGCGGCTCGGCGTCAGCATCGGATCCTTCGTCGTGCCGCCGACGGCAAGCAGCATCCGCTGCGTGGCCGCCGAGCTCTTCAGTTCGACATTCATGGCCCCGCTCAATTGGCCATCGCGGGCGATGCCGAGGCTGCCGCCGGCCATCAACAGGCCGGAAGACAGGCGCAGGTTGCCGAGGCGGGAGTCCTTCGGGTCCATGCTGAACGTGCCGCTCAGCTGCTCGAACTTCGTCTCGCCGCCCCGCGTTGGCCCGCGCCCGGTGCTGCGCACGGCCTCACCCAGATCCAGCCCCCTGGCCACGCCGCGCTTCATTTCGAAGGTTCCGTCGGTGTGCAACGCCTCGGCCAGCTTGCCGAGGCTGTCCGCCTTGGCAGCCAATTTCAGGCGGGCGCCCAGCTCCCCTTCGGCGGAAAGATCCGACCCGAGCGCGGCCAGCAGCCTGGTCGCATTCATGTGCTTGAGCTCCAGGTCGCCGGTGAACGTCGCACCGCCGGCCCACCCGAGGACGGCCTTTCCCGCGACCAGCCCCTCGTAAGCCTTGGCGTCGATCCTGCTCAACTCCAGGCGGGAGGCCCGCAACTCGCCTGCCACCTCGATCCACTCGAATGTCAGGTTCGGCTTGAAAGGCGCCTTCCATTTGTTCCCGGTGACGGCAATCTGATAAGACTCGCCCTTCGGCCGCATCTCGATCTTGAGCGTACCCTCGGCAGCGTTCAACTGGATGGTCTCCAGCGCACCTGCAGCGGTCATCTTCACCTCGCCGCCGATGCCGCCGAGATCCGCATCGCCCGCCGTCAGGCTCAAACCCTGGATGGTGATGTGGCGGATTTCCACGGGCGCCTTGCCGGCTGAGGCCAGGGCCAGCCTTCCCAGTCCGGCATCCTTCACGGCCACTCTGTCGAGGGCCAGTTCGTGAAACACCTTCCTGTCGCCCAGCAGAGAGAAGAAATCCGGCACCGCGCGTACCGATGCGATGGTCAGGTGCGCATCCTTGCCGACCGTGACGTTGCGCAGGGCGATGTGCGGGCGCGGCAGGAAGGAAAAGCCGATGTCGCCGACCTTCACCGGATCCTGCAGCATGGCCGAGGCATTGCGCTCGATATCCGGCAGGTGGCGTCCGTAGGGATACAGCAGCAAAGTCAGTGCCAGCAGGACGGCGACACCGGCGACGGCAAACAGGCCCAGCACGGGCCAGCCGACATTGAGCATCGAGCCGCGCCTGATCGGCTTCAGATCGGCTCCTCCGATCGGCTCCTCCTCGAATTCCTCCTTCGCGGCCTTTTTCGTCCGGGCGGCCGGTTTTTCCGCCTTGGCAGCGAAGAGGGCCTTGATCCGGTCCAGCCATCCGGGCCCGGGGGCAACCGGCAGGGGTGTCGCAGCCGGCCTTACGGGCGGCGGCAGGGATTCGTACTCCGGCTCGGGCAGTTCGATTTCCTCGACCACCGGCGGCAGCGGGGGCGGTGCAGCAGGCGCGGGCGCGGGGTCCGCTTGCGGCGGCGCGACCGGGGTCGTCAGGACAGGCACTTCCCCGGGTATCTCCTCCGTCGCCTCGGGCGGTTGCGTCGTGGTGAAGTCCAGCTGATTGGCCGACTCGGCGATGAAGCCGCCCGCCAGCAACTCCCTCAGGGCGGCCTGCGTCGTGGGCTCGTCGCCGAATCGCCTGGCCAGGTCCGCCACGGAGGCATGGCCATCGACCATGATGAGGATGTTGCGCAGGTTGCGCTGGACAAGGCGGGTGCGCTGGCGCATCGCCTCTTCCCCCTCCCTGGTTTTGACGAAGACTGTGTGCTTGTCCATTTCTTCTTATGCCAGCCAAGTAATTGCCGCGATTGTACCCGCGGACGGCTTGACGCACTGTGGCGAAATGTCTACCATTCGCGCCTCGGTTATTCCCCGATAGCTCAGTTGGTAGAGCAACGGACTGTTAATCCGTGTGTCCCTGGTTCGAGCCCAGGTCGGGGAGCCACCTCCCCTCCTCCGCAGCACATCCCCAAGCAGCAAGCCGGCCCTGAGGCCCGCGCAGCTATTCTAGACGCCAAATCGGGCGGCGGCGAGTGTCGCCGCGCCCCGACGCATTGCCGTGGATGGTTACCTGGAGGTCGAGGAGCAGGAAGGGCCGCTGCAGCCGCTGCCGGCCGAACAGCTGCCGCAGCCCTTTTCCTCGCGGAAGGGGCCCAGTTCCGGATGGCGCCGGGCAAAGCGGCGGTACAGACCCTGCACGAGGATGCCCCCCGCCAGGAGGGCAAAGATCAGGCCGATGGCGACGAGATAGGTCGTCATCACCCCCCCAGCCCGGCAAAGCCCATGAAGGCCATCGACAGCAGCCCCGCCAGCATCAGCGACAGCTCCGTGCCCTGCACCACGCCGGGGACACTCGACAGTTGCAGCCGCTCGCGCACGCTGGCCATCAGCA
>JADLGU010000133.1 GCA_020849155.1 Rhodocyclaceae bacterium
AGCCCGGCGCGCTGGCGCGGCACCAGCGGCACCTGGTTGCCGCTGACGTCGGTGCCGGCGTAGCTGCCTTCCCGGAAGCGGGCGTCGGTATGGGCGTAGCGGGCGCCCAGCTCGAGGTCCGCGCCGAGCGGAGCCTTGCCCTCCAGCTCGAGGCCGCGGCGGCGCGTCGGCTGCAGGTTCATGTTCATGAAGGTGATGGCGTTGTAGTGCAGCTCGTTCTTAAGGGCGATGTCGAACAGGCTGGCGCGGAAGGCCGCCTTGCCGGCGCGCCATTGCAGGCCGATCTCGCGGTCGCGCGAGGTCTGCGGCTTGAGCAGCGGCGCGCAGGGCGGGAAGAAGCAGCGGTTTTCGTCGATGTTGGCGACGCGGAAGCTGGTGCCGATGCGGCCGTAGGCCGACCAGCCGCCGCCGAGCTGCTGCTGCAGGGCGAGTTCGCTGGCAGTCAGCGCCCGGCGGGTCTTGTCCTTGGGAATCGGGGTCAGGGTTTCCTTCTGCACCTGCTCGACCCGCTCGCGGCGCAGGCCGGCGGAAAGGCGCGTCGTGGGGGTCAGCCCCAGTTCGTCGCGCACATACACGGCGCGGTTGGTCTGCCGTCCGCTCTCGTCGCGGTTGCTCGGGAAGCCGAAGAAGGTCGCTTCGGTGTCCTTGCCGAAATCCCATCCGCTCCAGTCCGCGCCCGCGGCGAGGCGGTTCGGCATGCCGGCGAGGGTCGCCTCCCAGTTCATGCGCGGCGAAAACGAGGTGGTGCGCACCACCGAACTGCTGCGGCTGCTGCCGACGATGCCGTAGTCGTAGAAATCGCCCGCGTTCTTGACGCGATGGCCGATGTCGGCGGCGAAGACGAATGCCCCGGCGCGATGCTCTGCATACAGGCCGAGCTGCTCGCTGCGCGAGCTGGCATGGTCGAGGGGGGTGGCGGTGCCGCGCGGATCGGTCCTCAGTTGCGCCTCGGTGCGCGGACCGGGCAGGCGGGCGCGCTGCTCGTCCGCGCCAAAGCGCAACGCCAGATGGCCGGCATCGCCCACATAGCGCCATTCGCCGTTCACCATGTTCTGCTCCGAGCGGTTGTTGTCGCGGTAATTGTCGCTCTCCCGGCGCTGGACGTGGAGATTGAGCCCCCAGGGGCCGCTGCCGGCATTCAGGCTGGCTCGCCCGTCGCGCAGGGCATGGCTGCCCAGGGCCAGCGAGGCGCTGCCGCCGGGCGCTGCCGCCAGCGGAGAGCGGGTGATGATGTTGATGGTGCCGCCGGTGGCGCCGCCGCCGTAGAGCACGGCGCCGGCTCCCCGCAGGATCTCGATGCGCTCGATGCTGTCGAGCGGGATCGAGGACAGGCGCGCCGAAGCCAGCTCGTTTTCCGACAGGCGCTGGCCGTTCACGAGGATGAGGGTGTTCTGGTCGCCGGTCATGCCGAAGCCGCGCAGGTCGACCGGCGAATCCGGTATGCCAAGGAAATTGATGCGGGCATGGACGCCGCCCTGCCTGGACAGCACTTCGGATACGCTGCTGGCGGTGCCCTGGCGGATTTCCTCGGCGGTGATCACCTGGATGGCGATCGGCTGCTCCAGCGCGGGCGTGCCGAAACGGCTGGCGGTCACCACGACCGCGGCCTCGTCGGCCTGCTCGGCCTGGGCGAATGGGGTTAGGGTCAGGGCGAAGGCGAACGCCCAGGACTGGATCAAGCTCCGTTGCATGGATGGCTCCCTTTTCCGGCTTGCGTCCCCGCTGCCGGACAATATCGAAAAGCGGAACGCGCATGGGAGCAGGGTCGGAACGGGCGGAACCCGGTGCCGGTGGCCGCACCCCCGCGGCGATTCCGAACTGGTCTGTCCGAGGCCGGTATCCGGGCTCGCGAGTCTTGGTCCGCCGCCTTCCCAGGCTTGTCGCCCAGTGGCTGTGTGGCGGACCCGCACTCGCTTACCGTTGCGGGGGCAGCTGAGGCATTGCAGGCCAGGGCCTGCGCACCTCATTCCCGTTGAACCTGCCGGCGGCGGGCCGGCAGAGCACCTTGAACAGGATGCCGCAGGGCACAAAACCCTGCGGCTGACCAAATTATAGCGGCAAAAGGAAAAGTCGGTCTCCGCAGCACGGCGGGGAAACCCCCGGACTGACAAACAACATTCAAAATTCCCCGTTATTGCTTGACGTGAAACCGCTTTTTGGTTAGTTTGTCGCGATGGATCGGGAACTCTTCGCCCTCGAGGAACGCATCGAGCAGTTCATCTCGCTGTGTCAGAACCTGCGCACTGAAAACCAGGAACTGCGCACGCGCGTCGCCGGGCTGGAAGTCGAGCGCAGCCGGCTCAACGAGAAGATCGACTCCGCCTGCACCCGCCTGGAATCCCTCATGGAGCGGATGCCCGAGTGAGCAAGAAGGAAGCCAACACCCTCGACATCGTCCTGATGGGCCGCGAATACCGCGTCGCCTGCGCACCGGACGAGCGCGAGGCCCTGCAGACCGCCGTGGCCTTCGTCGACGAGAAGATGCGCGAGATCGGCGCCAAGACCAAATCCACGGGTGAGCGCCTGGCCGTCATGACAGCGCTGAATCTTGCCCACGAACTGCTCTCCCTCAAGCTGCCCGGCGGCTTTGACCTGCAGGAGTTCCGGCGTAGAATCGGTTCCATGCAGGCGCGGCTCGACGAAGCGATGGCCAGCCAGGAACAGTTGTTCTAGACAGCCCCGCGCCGTCCCGCCGGCGCCCCGATTTCCCCTGCAGTGTTCGCCAAGGCTTACCATTCCTTGAACCAATGACTTGGCATTGGCTGCGGACCACAGCGTCACTATTGTGCGCGTCCCTCATTCGTGGGCCGGACGCACCTGCGGTGACCGGAAAG
>JADLGU010000134.1 GCA_020849155.1 Rhodocyclaceae bacterium
CGCGCCTCGGCCAGGGCATCGAAGCCCTCTGCAATCTCGGCAAACAGGTTCCGCTTTTTCATCGTATCGCCTCCAGTTCCCGCTTGAGCATGTCCTTGAGGAGCTTCCTCTCCTTGGGGCTCAAGTCGTCCATCTCGTCCTTGTCGTACAGGGTGTAGAGCCAGACCTGCCGCCCGGCTTCCCACCAGAAGTAGATGACGCGCAGTCCGCCACGCTTGCCCTTGCCGCGCCTCGGATCCGCCTGCCGCAGCTTCCGAAGCCCTCCAGTGCCCTCAATTACATCCCCTGCTTCGGGGTTCTCCAGCAGTGCTTCCTGCAAGCGCCGGAATCCTTCGTCATTCAGATAGTCGGCCCTGTGGCGGGAGAATGCGGGCAGTTCCACGAACAGGGCTTTCATGGCGCAAATATACGCAAGTTGCGGAGGTTATGCAAGACATGCAAAACGCTGGCCCGGGCCGCGTCGTTGGCGAGCTGGAACACGGAATTCACTGGGTGGACGATCCCCGTTGCGCTTCACATGCTTGCGGCTCTTAGTTGACTATCCGGGGCATTTTTCGGGACATTTTAGGGAAATCTAGTCGTTTTCAGTCGCACAGAAAAATGCAACTACTTGATTCAACTGGACCCCGTGCGACAGGATTGGACACTGAGAGGGTTCGAATCCCACCCTCTCCGCCAAATTTTCCGCGAAAAAACAGCCGGCTATCTGCCGGCTTTGTTTTTTCGGGACACTTTCGGGCATTTTCCAGAAGAGAGGCGGGCCACGAGAGGTTTTCTTGAAAGACTTCGATAGCCAGAGCGGTGTCAGGCCACCATTTCTTCCGGTCGCACCCGGGCCAGCCGCTTCACCGTGTCCGGATACTTGGCGACCAGGTTGAGCAGCACTTTCGCCGGCCCTGTCGGCTCCGCCCGGCCTTGTTCCCAGTTCTCCAAAGTGCGTTTCGATACGCCCAGGGCTGCGGCAAATTCTGCTTGCGACATCCCTGAGCGAAAACGCGCCGACAGCAGCGCCCAGCGTGGACCACTCAGGATTTCTTCTTTTTCAACCTTGCCACCGGGCAGTTCGATGCACCGACGTACCTTGCCGTCCGGCAGCATATCGATCGTTGTCCTGCGCGCCCAGCGGCCAGCCTTCATGTCGCGCACCGATTGAAGCAGTTCGGCGCCTATGTCGCGCTTGGCATCCCGTGCCCGCAACGCCTTCTCAGTCATCTTCGCCATGGTCCATTTCCTCCTTGATTGCCTTGAGCACGTGGCCGGGTATGGCGTCCCTTGCGCTCTTGGCATAGATCACCAGCATCAGCATCTGCCCGGCCCTGGTGCGTACGAAGTAGCAGACCCGCACGCCTCCTGACTTGCCGGATCCCCGGCGGCCCCAGCGCAGCTTTCGCACGCCACCGGAACCCCGGATGATGTCGCCGGCCTCGGGGTGCTCACAGAGATATTCCTGCAGGGCCAGATACTCGTCGTCGGCGAGGTAGTCGGGCAGATATTTCGAGAACAGCGGGGATTCGATGAACTCGAATTGCATGGGGACATTATACGCACGCAGCGTATATGGTCAAGGAGGGGATGCAACGCCGGAGCCGGGAAGTCCGAAGCTCAGGGAGGATGAATCCCACCCTCTCCGCCACCCGAATGGCATTCAAGCCGGCCGATGGGCCGGCTTTTTCACTTCTGCGCCGTTGCGCTCTCGCGCACGATCAGCCAGCGGCCGTCGATCTTTTCCCACTCCAGCGTCTTCTGGACGGTGTCGCGGTACTGCGCCGAGCGGTAGGCCTGCTTGAAGGCGGTGCTGGCGTGGCCGGCATCCTTGACGACGAGCTTGATGTCGCGCAGCTCGAGCGAGATCTCGCCGGCGCGGGCCAGCGCCTGCCGGCGCTTGGCGGCCCAGGCCGCGCGTGGGCTGCCGTCGGCGGGGACGAAAGCCGGGGCGTAGGCATCCAGATAGGCCTGCACGTTGCGGCGCGTCCAGGCCTCGTTCCAGGCCTTGAGCGCTTCGGCGACGGCGCGCTCGGCGGGGACCTCGGCCGGGGCGGCGGCCGGCTGGGCCGGCGGCGGTGCGAGCTCTTTGAGCAGCTCCTGGGCGCGGGCGTTGAGCGAGACCTTGTCGGCGACGTAGAGCTGCGGGTTGTCGGGCGGGCAGTTCTCCGGCGCTTCCTCGCCGGCGGACCACAGTTCCGGCTCGGCCGGCGGCGGATCGCCGGCGCGGGAGACGCCGAGGGTGGCGAGCAGCTTGCCGAGGCCGGCGTGGGTGCGTACGTAGGCGATGGCCAGGTCGTGCTCGGCGTTGCTGTAGGCGCGCCGCGACTGGAACAGCTCGTTTTCGCTGTCGAGGAGATCGAGCAGGCTGCGCTGGCCGATGTCGAACTGCTTGCGGTAGGCGTCGCGGGCCTTTTCGATGGAGAGCTGGTGCTGGTCGAGGTAGCCCAGCTGCTCGGTCAGCTTGCGGGTGTCGTTGAAGGCGATGGCGACGTTCTGGCGGATGTCGCGGCAGGTCTTGTCGCGGACGTCGCGGGCGACGTTGTGCTGCTCGGCGTACTGGCGCGAGCGGGCGAGGTCGGAGAGGCCGTTGAAGAGGTTCCAGCTGAGCACCACTTCGGCGCTGCTGGATTCGTGCTGGCCGGCGTAGCCGTTGAGGTTGTGGCCGTGGTCGCGCTTCAGGCGCAGGTCGAGGCGCGGCTGGTAGGCGGCGTCGCGCACGCGGGCGGCGGAATGGGCCGCGCGGACGTTCTCGATGGAGGCCAGCAGGGCCGGGTTGCCGCGCTGGGCGGCGCTCATCGCCTCGGTCATGTCCTTGGGCATGCCCTGGGTGAGGTTGGCCAGGGTCTGCATCTCCTTGGTCGGCTGGTCGCCGACCACCCGCATGTAGCGGGCGCTGACGTCGTGCAGGTTGCTGGTCTCGGTGAGCAGGTTGGCCTCGGCCAGCGCCAGACGGCCGGCGGCCTGCTCGAGGTCGACCCGGCGGCCGACGCCGGCCTGCACCTTCTTCTGGATCTGCTCGAAGACGGAGCGGTGCTGGACATAGTTCTCCTCGGCCAGCGACACCAGCCGGCGGTAGCGCAGCACGTCGATGTAGGCGCGGGCGGCCTCCTGGGCGGCGCTCTCCGAGGCGTCCTGCAGCTCGAACAGGCGGACGAT
The DNA here is from genome assembly GCA_020849155.1 of Rhodocyclaceae bacterium. Classification (GTDB taxonomy): domain Bacteria; phylum Pseudomonadota; class Gammaproteobacteria; order Burkholderiales; family Rhodocyclaceae; genus Desulfobacillus. The sequence continues at coordinate 3,142 of JADLGU010000134.1, forward strand.
CAGGGCGTGGTCGAAGCGTTTGACTTCGTTGCGCGTGGCGAACCCGTCATATAGCATCTGGTTCAGGGTCAGGGTGGTGGACCGGCGGGTATAGTCCTTGTTCAGGAGCGGGTCGTCGCGATGGTCGCGGCCCTTGCTGGAAGAGAGGTCGAGGCGGGGCAGGTAGCCGCCGAAGGCGGCGTCGCGCTCGCCCTGGGCGGCCTTGTAGGCGTGCCAGCGCTGCAGCACTTCGGGATTGGACAGCACGGCCTTCTCGGCGGCGGCCTTCAGCGTGAGGGCCTGGGCCTGCGCCAGCAGCGGGCTCAGGGCCAGGCACAACAGGATGCTGCTGCGTAGCATTATTAGTCTTCTCAACAAGATATACGTGTTCTCGCAGGGTCGAATGATATCCCGGATGGGGGCTGACGGTCTATTGCGCGCTGGAGCCGCGGCCGCCTGCCTGGCGATTGCGCTGAGCAGCCATTTCACGCTGGCGGATGTCGAGCGGATGCTGGCAAGCCTGCAGCGGCTCGGCGGCGCGGTCTCGACCTTCAACGACTGGCGCAAGCTGGTGGAGGACAGCCGCCCGGCAGCGGCTCCCGAGAAGCTCAAGCGCGTCAACGAGTTCTTCAATCGGCGAATCCAGTTCCTCTTCGATGACGCCCAGATCTGGGGGCAAAGCGACTATTGGGCGACACCGCTCGAGACCCTTTCCAAGGGCAAGGGCGACTGCGAGGACTTCACCATCGCCAAATATTTCACGCTGCTCGAAGCCGGCCTGCCCAACGACAAGCTGCGGCTGATCTACGTCAAGGCCCGCATCGGCGGGGCGGCCAGCTCGGTCACCCAGGCCCACATGGTGCTGGCCTATTACAGCGAGCCCGACGCCGAGCCGCTGATCCTCGACAACCTGATCACGGACATCCGGCCGGCCTCGCGCCGCCCCGATCTGCAGCCGGTGTTCAGCTTCAACAGCCAGGGCATATGGTCGAATCCGACAGCAAGCGGCATGCCAGTGTCGACCGGCGTCGGCAGACTGACCCGCTGGCAGGATCTTTTGAACCGGGCGAAGGCCGAGGGGTTCGAATTTTGAGGAATATTTAACGCCGACCTTGTCGGAGGGAGCACGAATATGTCGATGTATCGTCAACTCTGGCTGGCCATCGTCGTCAGCATGCTGATCGCGCTGGCCGGCAGCCTGCTCGCCTCCTCGCTGAGCGCGCGCAGCTATCTCTCCGAGCAGCTGTCGATGAAGAACACCGACAACGCCGCCGCCCTGGCGCTCTCGCTCAGCCTGAGGAACCCGGATGCGGTGGAGGTCGAGCTGGCCGTGGCGGCACTCTTCGACAGCGGCCACTACGAGCTGATCCGGGTCAGCGACCCGCGCGGCAAGGTGATGGCCGAGCGGCAGATCGCCCCCGGCGACCCTGGCGCGCCGGCCTGGTTCGCGCGCCTGCTGCCCATCACCTCGACCCCCGGCGTGGCGCAGATCAGCAGCGGCTGGAAGCAGTTCGGCACGGTGCAGCTGGTGAGCCACAGCCGCTTCGCCTACAAGGCGCTGTGGAAGAGCGTCTGGGAGCTGGCCGGCGCGCTGTTCGTGGCGACGCTGGTGGGCGGCTACCTCGGCACCCTGATCCTGCGCCGCCTGCGCGCGCCGCTGCTGGCGGTGATCGGCCAGGCGCGGGCGATCAGCGAGCGCCGTTTCGTGGCCATCGACGCGCCGCGGGTGCCGGAGTTGAGCCAGCTGGCCTCGGCGATGAACGCCATGGTGGGGCGCCTGAAGGCGATGTTCGAGGAGGAAGCGGCCCGCCTCGAGGCGGTGCGCCGCGAGGCCAACTGCGACGCCCTGACCGGGCTGGCCAACCGCGGCCATTTCCTGGCCCGCCTGCACCAGGCCCTCGAAGCGGAAGATTCGCGCGGGGTCGGCCTGGTGCTGGTGCGGGTGGCCGACCTGGCCGGGATCAACCATCGGCTCGGCCGGGCCGCCACCGACGAGCTGCTGAAGCGTTTTGCCGCCTCGCTGCAGGCGGCCGAGGCGCCGGCGGAGTGCCTGCTGGCGCGTCTCAACGGGGCCGACTTCGCGGTGCTGATCATGGGCCAGGCCGGCGCCCGCGCCTATGCCGAGGCGCTGCTGCCGCGGCTGGCGCAGGAGGCGGCGCCGTATGTCGGCGACGCGCCGGCGGCGCACATCGGCCTCGGCGTCTTCCCGCGCGGCACCGAGATGAGCGCGGTGCTGGCGCAAGTGGATGCGGCGCTGGCGGCAGCCGAGGCCGAGGGCGCCAACGCGATTCACGAGGCGCTGGGCGCCGGCGCCGAGGACGCGCCGAAGAGCGCCGAGGAGTGGTCGCGCCTGATCCGGCGGGCGCTGGAGCGGCGCTGGGTCAGGCTGATCTCCTTCCCCGTGGCCGATTTCGAGCGGCGCCTGATCCACCGCGAATGCCCGCTGCGGCTGATGCTCGACGAGCAGGGCGAGTGGCTGCCGGCCGGCCGCTTCCTGCCCATCGCCGAGCGGCTGAAGCTGACCGCCCGCCTGGACCTGTCGGCGATCGGGCTCGGCCTGGAGGAGCTGGCCGCCACGCCGAACCTGCCCGGCATGGCGGTGAACCTGTCGGCCAGCTCCTTGCAGGATCCGTCGTTCCGGGCCGAGCTGCGCGACCTGCTGAAGCGGCACGCCGTGGCTGCCCGGCGGCTGTGGCTGGAACTGGGGGAGAGCGGCGCGCTGCGGCATTTCGAGGCGTTCCGCGACCTCTGCCGCGAGCTGAAGGCCGCCGGCTGCAGGGTCGGCATCGAGCACTTCGGCCGCCAGTTCAGCCAGATCGGCCAGCTGCACGGCCTCGGCCTGGACTACCTCAAGGTCGATGCCGGCTTCGTGCGCGGACTGGAGTCCAATCCCGGCAACCAGGCCTTCCTCAAGGGACTGTGCGCGATCGCCCACGGCATCGGCATCCAGGTGATCGCCGAGGGCGCGGTGAGCGAGGCGGAACTGCAGGCGCTGGCCGGCGTCGGCTTCGACGGCGCCACCGGCCCGGCGGTGAAGGATCCGGCCTAGACGGCGCGAGCCGCCGCCGCGGATCGCGCCGTGTTGCGGAGACCGAGTTTTGCTCCGCCGCCGGGCCGCCCCAAGGCGGAGTCAGCCAATACCCGGAGCGAAGCGAACAACCATCACCCTCTTCCCAGGGAAGGGGGCGGGGGGATGGCTGTCACACTCAGTCGGTGATCAGCTTGCCCTTGTTGAGCAGATCCTGAATGATCTGCTGGTCATTGGTGAAGGTGCCGATCAGGTCGACGTTCTGCAGCAGCAGCGTCTGATTCTCCTGATTGAGGACGTAGCCGCCCGAGAAGCCGCCGTTCGAGCTGACGTGCACCACCGTGTCGGCGCCGACCTTCTCGAAGTGCAGGTAGCTCGCCAGGTTGCCGGTGCCGATATCGTGGTTCTCGCTGGTGAGCAGGTCGCGCAGGTCGAGGATGTCGCCGCCGGCGCCCGCCGCCAGCGGGCTGAAATCGGTGACGGTGTCCACCGTCGGCGCGCCCTTGGCGCCGACATCGGCCAGCTCCCAGCGGAAGACGTCGGCGCCGAGGCCGCCGCTCAGGGTGTCGGCGCCGGCGCCGCCGATCAGGATGTCGTCGTCGGCGCCGCCGCTCAGGGTGTCGGCGCCGGCGCCGCCTTCGAGGCGGTCCATGCCGGCATCCCCGGCCAGAATGTCATTGCCGTCGTTGCCGCGGATCAGGTCGTCGCCGGTCCCGCCGACCACGTTGTCGTTGCCGGCGCCGGCGCTGATGACGTCGTCGTCGGCGCCACCGTCGATCGTGTCGTCGCCGGCACCGCCCTGGATCAGGTCATGGCCGCCCAGGCCGCTCAGGATGTCGTTGCCGCCGCCGCCGCTGATGGCGTCGTTGGCGGCGGTGCCGGAAATCGTGTCGTTGGAATTGGCGGTGACCCGGTCGCCGGCGAAGGTGTTGCTGACGATGTTGAGGGACAGCGAGGCGGTCGAGAACTGGCCGTCCTCGTCGGTGAGCGTGTACCCGATCTCCTTCGGCGCCACCGGAGCGGTGGCGCTGTTGGTCACGGCGTCGAATTCGACGGTCCGGATGCGGACGTCGGTCCCGGTATCGGCGAGGATCGTCACCCGTCCGACGCTGCTGAACTCGGTGGGCATGGCGATCCAGCTGTTGCCGCCGCCGCTGGATCCGGCCGCGGTGTATTGCCCCAGCTCGTGTCCGTCGATGTGATAGAAAGTGAAGGTCAGGGCCTCGCTCGTGCCGCCGCGATAGACCTGGAAGCGCAGCCCCTGCACCCCTTGCTGGTAGGTCGACAGGTTGAAGTTCACCACCAGGGATTCGAGATTGTTCAGGGTCGAGGTGCCCGTCACCCCTGCGCCGTTGCTGGCGTCGAAATTGACGGCCGCCGAACCGGGCACCGAGCTGTAGGTCGCCATCCCCTGCACGGTCATGTCGGCGGCCGCAGGGGTTGCCGTCAGCAGCACCTGCCGGTTGGTCGGGCCGGTGACGGGGTTCGGCACGTCGGCCGTCGGCGGCGTGTACTTGTAGTAGCCGTTGTCGTCGAAGACCAGCGCGCTGCCGTTGCTGGCATGCGTCCAGGTGAACGTGCCGCTGCTCACGGCATAGCTGCCCCCGGATGCCGTCCCGCTGCTGTCCACGGTGAGGTTGTAGGTCTGCCCCTCGAAGACGATCGAGGTGACGCGGGCGTTGTCGATGGCGTTGTCCACACCGTCGGCCTGAGGGGTGAAGCCGGTGATCTGGCTGCCCAGGGCGATGCCACCGTCGGTGCCCACCCCCGTGATGACGTTGCCTTCGAGGTAGGAGGCCAGCGCCGAGAGGGTGTCGGAGTCGTCGTTGGCGATGGGCTTGCCGTCGACGATCTTCAGGGTCTGCACCGCCGAGGCGGTGTCGTTGTCGAAGTCGCGGGCGATGAAGTCGATGGTGAAGGAGTCTCCCTCGACGGCAATTCCCTGGCTGAAGTAGGTGTAGTCGCCGGTCTGGAAGTCGAAAACCAGGGTGCCATGGTCGAAGCCCTTGCTCTGGTTCAGGGTCAGCACGTTGCTGGCCAGCGGCGAGCCCGCCGGGAAGCCGCCCGGCCAGGTGATCTGGTTGGTGGCATTGTTGTAGGTGAACGTGACCGGCACCTCGGCCGTGGCGTTGTTGTTGTCGGTATCCAGCATCAGGGTGATCTGGCTGACATAGCCGCCGTCGGCGCCGAAGGTGATGCTCGAGGCCGTGTTCGCCGAGATGATGTTGCCGCCATAGGCCGCCGGGACGGTGGACAGCAGCGAGCTCTCCAGCTTGTTGACGTCCTCGACGATGATCGCCGGATCGCGCACGCCGTCGCCGAGCGCGTCGGTGTTGTTGATCTGGTTGAGGTGCGTGACGTTGACGATGCCGGCGCCGACGCCCACCCCGTAGGA
>JADLGU010000135.1 GCA_020849155.1 Rhodocyclaceae bacterium
AGGACAAGATCATGATGGGCGCCGAGCGCCGCTCCATGGTCATGCCCGAGGAGGAGCGCAGGAACACCGCCTACCACGAGTCGGGCCACGTGCTGGTGGCCAAGCTGCTGCCGAAGACCGACCCGGTGCACAAGGTCACCATCATCCCGCGCGGCCGGGCACTCGGCGTGACCATGCAGCTGCCGGAGCAGGATCGCTACAGCCAGGACCGCGACCGCCTGCTCAACACCATCGCGGTGCTGTTCGGCGGGCGCATCGCCGAAGAGATCTTCATGAACCAGATGACCACCGGCGCCTCCAACGACTTCGAGCGCGCCACCGACATCGCCCGTCGCATGGTGACGCAGTGGGGCATGTCGGACGTCCTCGGCACCATGGTCTATGGCGAGAACGAGGGCGAGGTCTTCCTCGGCCGCTCGATCACCACCCACAAGAACGTCTCGGAGTCGACCATGCAGCAGGTGGACGCCGAGATCCGCCGTATCATCGACCAACAGTACGGCCTGGCGCGGCGCCTGATCGAGGAGAACCGCGACAAGGTCGAGGCCATGACCCGGGCCCTGCTCGAGTGGGAAACCCTCGACGCCGACCAGATCAACGACATCATGGCCGGCAAGCCGCCGCGCGAGCCGAAGCGCGCCACCCCGCCGGCCAGCACCCCGGCCGACAACTCGCCTGGCGCGGCGCCCAACGCAGCCGCGCCGGCGTAACCCGGCTTCGCAGACCGGAGGCCGGATCGGGCAACCGATCCGGCCTTGTTTCATGACCACCCACCTCGTTTGCGGCAAGCTCCGCCTGCCCCTCGAGCGCCCGCTCCTGATGGGCATCGTCAACGTCACGCCGGACTCGTTTACCGACGGCGGCCGCCACTTCGATCAGGCGCAGGCGGTGGCGCATGCCCGCCGGCTCTTGGAGGAGGGCGCCGACATCCTCGATATCGGTGGCGAGTCCTCGCGGCCGGGAGCGCAATCCGTTTCGATTGAAGAAGAACTGCGACGCGTCCTGCCGGTGATCGAGGCGCTTGCCGGCGACGGCATCCCGCTCTCGGTCGATACGCTGAAGCCCGAGGTGATGCGCCGGGCCGTCGCAGCGGGCGCTTCCATCATCAACGACATCGCCGCCCTGCGCTCGCCGGGGGCGCTGGCGGTGGCGGCGGATTCGAATGCCGCGGTGTGCCTGATGCACATGCAGGGTGAGCCGGGCACCATGCAGGCCGATCCGCAATACCGCGACGTGGTGATCGAGGTGCGCGACTTCCTCGCCCGGCGCGTGGCGACGGCGCAGGCGGCGGGCATCGCCCCCGAGCGCATCATCGTCGATCCCGGCTTCGGCTTCGGCAAGCGGCTGGCGCACAACCTGGCCCTGTTGCGGGAATTGGCGCAGTTCGCCGGGCTGGGGGCCTGCGTGCTGGCGGGCCTCTCGCGCAAGTCCATGCTCGGCGAGATCACCGGGCGAAATGTCGGTCTGCGCGAGACGGCGAGTGTGGCGGCGGCGCTCCTTGCCGTGCGGAATGGGGCTAGAATCCTGCGCGTGCATGACGTGGCGGCGACCAAGGATGCGCTCGCCGTATGGTCGGCGGTCGAAGGAACGGAGTAAGCATGGGACGCAAATATTTCGGCACCGACGGGGTGCGCGGCACGGTGGGCGAGGCGCCCATCACGCCGGACTTCGTGATGCGCCTCGGCTATGCCGCCGGCACCACCCTGGCGGCGCGCGAGCATCTCCCGGCGGGGGAGCATCCGGCCGTGCTGATCGGCAAGGACACGCGCATCTCCGGCTACATGCTGGAGGCGGCGCTCGAGGCCGGGTTTGCAGCGGCCGGCGTCGACGTCATGCTGACCGGCCCGCTGCCGACGCCGGCCATCGCCTACCTGACCCGCGCCCTGCGCCTGCAGGCCGGCGTGGTGATCTCGGCCTCGCACAATCCCTATTCCGACAACGGCATCAAGTTCTTTTCCGCCGGCGGCGCCAAGCTGCCGGACGCGCTGGAGGCGGACATCGAGTCGCGGCTGGAGCTGCCGATGGGCTGCGCCGCGCCGGCGCGGCGTGGCAAGGCGCGCCGGGTCGACGATGCGGCCGGCCGCTACATCGAGTTCTGCAAGAGCACCTTCCCCAACGAGTTCGACCTGCGCGGCATGAAGATCGCGGTCGATTGCGCCCATGGCGCGGCCTATCACATCGCCCCCAAGGTGCTGCATGAACTCGGCGCCGAGGTGCACCGCATCGGCGCCGAGCCGAACGGCATCAACATCAACGACCAGGTTGGGGCGACCGCGCCGCAGGCCCTGCAGAAAGCCGTGGTGGCGCAGGGCGCCGACCTCGGCATCGCCCTCGACGGCGACGGCGACCGGGTCATGATGGTCGACGCCGGCGGGCGCCTCTACGACGGCGACCAACTGCTCTACGTCATCGCCCGCAGCCGCCTGGCCAACGGCGGGCTGGCCGGCGTGGTCGGCACCCTGATGACCAACCTCGGCCTGGAGCATGCCCTGGCCAGGCTGGGTCTGCCCGTCGTCCGCGCCAGGGTCGGCGACCGTTACGTGCTGGAAACGCTGCTCGAGCGCGGCTGGAAACTGGGCGGCGAGAACTCCGGTCACATCATCTGCCTCGACCGCCACAGCACCGGCGATGGCATCGTCTCGGCGCTGCAGGTGCTGGCGGCGCTGCAGTTGCAGTCCTGCACCCTGGAGGCGGCCTGCGCCGACCTGGCGCTGTATCCGCAGACGCTGGTGAACGTCAGGCTGCCGAGCGGCTTCGACTGGCAGCGGCGCCCCGAGATCGAGTCGGCGCGCCTGGCGGCGGAAAAAGCGCTGGGCGACGCCGGCCGCGTGCTGCTGCGCGCTTCCGGCACCGAGCCGCTGCTGCGCGTGATGGTCGAAGGCCGCGAGGCGCGGCAGGTGGCGGAACTGGCGGAGGACATCGCCCACGCCGTCCAGCGTGCTGCGGCGTGATTGGACCGCCGCAGGTGCCACCGGGCCATTCCTGATCCGGTTCGGATTTGACCGGAATCCGCCCGGAAGTTAAAATCCCAAGCTTTTGGCGCTCAGGGAAAGAGACGGGCAATGCGGCGCAAATTCGTGGCGGGCAACTGGAAGATGCATGGCGGGCTGGCCCGCAACCGCGATCTTCTGGACAGTCTGATCAAAGGGATCGGCGGTGGCGGCAAGGCCGATTGTGCCGTGTGCGTGCCCTTCCCCTATCTGGCCCAGGCCCAGGAACTGCTCAAGGGCACGGCCATCGCCTGGGGCGCGCAGAACTGCTCGGAACATGTCCAGGGGGCCTATACCGGCGAAGTCAGCGCGGCCATGCTGGCCGATTTCGGTTGCCGCTATGCGATCGTCGGCCACTCGGAACGGCGCAGCCTGTATGGCGAGCGCAACGAGACCGTGGCGGCCAAGTTCGTGGCGGCGGTCGAGGGCGGCCTGACTCCGATCCTTTGCCTGGGCGAGACGCTCGAGCAGCGCGAACAAGGCGTCACCGAGCAGGTCATCGCCGCGCAATTCGACGCGGTCATGCAGGCGGCCGGGGTGCAAGGCTTCGCCAGGGCGGTGATCGCCTACGAGCCGGTATGGGCCATCGGCACCGGACGCACGGCCTCGCCGCAGCAGGCGCAGGACGTGCACGCCTTCATCCGCGGCCGGCTGGCCTCGAGCGATGCGGCGCTGGCACAGCGCATGCAGATCCTCTACGGCGGCAGCGTCAAGCCGCAGAATGCCGCCGAACTGTTCGGCATGGCTGATATCGACGGCGGCCTGATTGGCGGCGCTTCCCTGGTGGCCCAGGATTTCCTGGCGATCTGCGCCGCGGCATAACGAAGATTTGGAGTCGTGATGGACGGTTTTCTGTTTCCTCTGGTTTTAACCTTGCATATCCTGGTCGGCGCAGCGGTGATCGGCCTGGTCCTGCTTCAGCATGGCAAGGGCGCCGACATGGGCGCAGCCTTCGGCAGCGGCGCCTCGGGCAGCCTGTTCGGCGCCTCCGGGTCGGCCAACTTTCTGAGCCGGGTTACCGCGGTCCTGGCCACCTTGTTCTTCCTGACCAGCCTGGGCTTGAGCTATATGGCGACGACCAGCCGCGTCCAGGCGCCGACGAGCGTGATGGAGCAGGTGAAGACCCAGCCGGCGGCGCCGGTCGAGCCGGCGCCGGCCCAACCGGCGGCCGGTAGTGACTCGAAGGCCAGGGAAATTCCGAAGTAAGTGATGCTGCGGCGCAAAAAGAAAGGTATAATTTTTCTTTGCGTCGCCATCAGTAATGGTGGCTCTGCCACGGGATGCATCGTGCAGAACCACGGTTTTCATGCCGACGTGGTGAAATTGGTAGACACGCTATCTTGAGGGGGTAGTGGCGAAAGCCGTGTGAGTTCGAGTCTCACCGTCGGCACCAGAAAAATCCTCGGGCCCGCCGTTGGCGGGCTTGGCAAGCGGCAGGGACCGCGAAGGGCTCGGCGGATGGCCCGGCAAGACCATCCGCGCTGACTATGTTGGAAAATTATTTTCCTGTCCTCGTTTTCATACTCGTCGGCCTGGCCTTCGGGTGTGCTCCCATCCTTCTCGGCTGGCTGATCGCCCCCAACCGGCCCGACAGCGAAAAGCTTTCCCCTTTCGAATGCGGCTTCGAGGCCTTCGAGGACGCGCGCATGAAGTTCGACGTGCGCTTCTACCTGATTGCCATCATCTTCATTCTGTTCGACCTGGAAATCGCCTTCCTCTTTCCCTGGGCGGTGATCTTCAAGGACATTGTCTCGTCGGAAACCATGCGGCTGTTCGGCTTCTTCGAAATGATGGTCTTCATCGGCATCCTGGCCATCGGCTACGTCTACGCCTGGGCCAAGGGCGCCCTCGACTGGGAATAAGCAGACCATGAGTATCGAAGGCGTACTGGAAAAGGGCTTCGTCACCACCACCCTCGATACCGTCATCAACTGGACGCGCACCGGCTCGATGTGGCCGATGACCTTCGGCCTGGCCTGCTGCGCGGTCGAGATGATCCAGGCCGGCTGCTCCCGCTACGACCTCGACCGCTTCGGCATCGTCTTCCGCCCCAGCCCGCGCCAGTCCGACGTGATGATCGTCGCCGGCACGCTCACCAACAAGATGGCGCCGGCGCTGCGCAAGGTGTACGACCAGATGGCCGAGCCGCGCTGGGTGGTGTCGATGGGCTCCTGCGCCAACGGCGGCGGCTACTACCACTATTCCTATTCCGTGGTGCGCGGCTGCGATCGCATCGTCCCGGTGGACATCTACGTGCCGGGCTGCCCGCCGACCGCCGAAGCCCTGCTCTATGGGCTGATCCAGTTGCAGAACAAGATCAAGCGCACCAGCACCATCGCGCGCTGAAAACCGACGAAAAATGGCTACTCGGCTCGAAACGCTTTGCCTCAACCTGCAGAACGCCCTCGGCGAGCGCATCCGCAAGCTCGACACGGCGCTCGGCGAGGTCAATCTGGAAGTGGCGGCCGAGCATTACCTGGAAACGGCGAAACTCCTGCGCGACCATCCCGACCTGCGCTTCGAGCAGCTGATCGACCTGACCGGCGTTGACTATTCGTCCTGGGGCGACGGCGCCTGGACCGGCCTGCGCTTTGCCGCCGTCTGCCACCTGACGTCCGTTTCGAAGAACTGGCGCCTGCGCCTGCGCGTCTTCGCGACGGACGAAGGCTTTCCCGTGCTGCCTTCGGTGGTCGGCCTGTGGAACAGCGCCAACTGGTACGAGCGCGAGGCGTTCGACCTCTACGGCATCCTCTTCGAGGGCCATCCCGACCTGCGCCGCATCCTCACCGACTACGGCTTCGTCGGCCATCCCTTCCGCAAGGATTTCCCGATCTCCGGCCACGTCGAGATGCGCTACGACCCGGAGCAGAAGCGCGTGGTATACCAGCCTGTCACCATCGAGCCGCGCGAGAATACCCCGCGCGTCATCCGCGAGGAAAACTACGGGGATGGCGGCCATGGCTGAAATCCGCAATTACACGATCAACTTTGGCTTCGGCCGCGCTTCGCGCTTAACGTCGGCTGCGCCGACGTTAGCCTGCGCCGAAATTGATCTGCGCCGCGGCGCTGCTGCGGTTGCCGGCTTCGATCAGGAAGTCAAGTAATGGCCGAGATACGCAATTACACGATCAATTTTGGCCCCCAACACCCCGCTGCGCACGGCGTGCTGCGCCTGGTGCTGGAGCTCGACGGCGAGGTGATCGTGCGCGCCGATCCGCACATCGGCCTGCTGCACCGCGCCACCGAGAAGCTGGCCGAGACCCGCACCTGGCTGCAGACGCTGCCCTACCTCGACCGCCTCGACTACGTCTCGATGATGTGCAACGAGCACGCCTACTGCCTGGCGGTGGAGAAGCTGCTTAGGCTTGAGGTGCCGATCCGTGCCCAGTACATCCGCGTCATGATGGACGAGGTGACGCGCATCCTCATCCACCTGCTCAACCTCGGCACCCACGCCCTCGACATCGGCGCCATGACCATGGTGCTGTACACCTTACGCGAGCGCGAG
>JADLGU010000136.1 GCA_020849155.1 Rhodocyclaceae bacterium
AGGGGGTGGCGGCGGCTTCGTCCATCGGCGCGCTCTGCGAGGCGACGAGGTACACGACGAGGGCGCCGGAGGGGCCGGCGATGAGGCCGACCTGGCCGTCCTTCATGGCGTGGTAGCGCGGCAGCAGTTCGAGGGGCAGCTGCTCGGCGGGCTTGACGCCGGCGTTGCCGACGAACTGGATGCCCTTCGACTTGAGCCAGTTGGCGACGTCGGAGAGGCTCTTGGTCCGGGGCAGCTCCTGCTTGAGGGCTTCGATCTGCTCGGGGCTGGCGCGCACGGCGAGTTCCTGCAGGCTGTAGACGCGGCGCTGGCTGAAGAGCGCGGGGTTGGCGGCGTAGTAGGCCTTGATGTCTTCGGCGGCGGGCTTGGCGGCGGCGCCCATGACCTGGTCGGCGTAGGCGCGGGCGAGGATCTCGCGGCGGGCGGCTTCGAGGGCCTGCATCACCTTGGGGTCGCGGTCGAGCTTCTTGTCGACGGCCTGCTGGACGAGGAGCTCCTGGTCGATGAGCTTGTCGAGGATCTGCCGGCCGGCGGCCTTGGCCTGTTCGGCGGGGATGTTGCCGCTGCGGGAGAGGACGGCATTGACCTGGTGGACGGAGATTTCTTCCTTGTTCACCCGGGCGGCGATCTGGGTGGCGGCTTTCTTGCCTTCGCTCTTGCCGCAGGCGGACAGGGCGAGGACCGCGATGCAGGCGACGGCGATGAGGCTGGGCGTTTTCATGCGTTTTCCTTGAATGTTACAGCGGTGTCCCAAAACAGAGCCGCGGGCAAGCCGGACTTGTCCGCGGCCGTTCTTTCAAGCAGTTAACTTTAACAGCCCGGCCGTGACGGTGATGTGACCGGCACGCCCCGTCCGGGCGGCGGCGCGGCTCAGCGGGAGCGGCGGCGCACGATGGTGCCGATCAGGGCGATGCCGGCAAAGAGCATCAGCCATTGGCCGGGCTCGGGCACGGAGGCGGCGAGGTCGACCGAGTAGGTGGCCGGGTGCGTGGCGACGCCGCTGATGTCGAGGTGGTAGGCGCCGCTGGGCAGGGTGGCGCTGATGAACGAGAGCTGGGCGCCGTATGACCCGACCGAGGTGCTCACGCTCCAGGGCATGGCGCCGCCCGGCCCGTGGAGGGTGATCGACAGCGGGGAAAGCAGGCCGGTCGAGAGGGTGAACACGCTTGAGAAAATGCCAACGAAGGTGTTGGGCCCGCCGCTGAGGCTGAAAGTCCAGGAGTCGCTGAAGGCGCCGGCCGGGATCGTCGGGGTGCCGCCGGAGAAGGTGCCGGCCGCGGTGAGGTCGCCGATGGCGTAGGTGGTGGCGCCGGCGTTGCCGGCGGCCAGGCCGCAGGCGATGGCGGCGACGGCCAGGTAACGGGTTAGCAGTTTGCGAAGCATGGTGAATCCCCTCTCATTGACCTCTATGTTTGTCGATCCGCGCGCCGCCCACGCAGTGTCATGAAACCGCTCATGACTTTGTAATTTTGCGGCATTATCCCCCCCTCCCCGCCTCCCGTAAATAGCCCGGTCGGACTATGGGAATCGAGGAAACGTGACAAATTCACGCCGATAGGTATCACTTTGGTTATACCCCGCCCGGTTCGTCATTCCGACGGAGGCCGCCCGGTTCGTCATTCCGGCGCCGTCACCCCGGAATGATTGAGTCCGGGGCGGAATCCAGACAGAAAGCAAAACGGGAAGGCGCGATGCCTTCCCGTTTTTTTTACCAGCGAGGATTCCGAATCAGATCGCGGCGCGCCGGCGCACCATCACGCCCAGCATGGCCACGCCGGCGAGGAGCATCAGCCACTGGCCGGGTTCGGGGATGGCGGCGATGGAGAACAGATAGGCGCCCCCCGATGACCCATCGGCGGTGCCGCCGACAGTCATGTAATAAGCGCCGGTCGCCAGTGTGGCATTCAAAAACGTCGGCGAGCCTGTCAGGGACGTGCCAAGCAGGTTGTTGCCGGAATCATAGAGCTTCAGCACCAGACCACTGATGTGAAGAAAATAAGGCATTCCCGATCCGCCCAGATCGATCGAAACGCTGCTCGACAGAGCAGTTGGCAGCGCGCCGATGCTGAAATTGTAAGTGTCGAGGAAGCTGCCTACTGGCAATGTTTGGCTGTTAACGTAGGCTGCAGAAGTCAGCGTGCCGGCGCTAAACGTGCTTGCCGAGGCATTCCCCGCCGCCAGCCCCAGCGCCAACGCGGCGGCGCCCAGCAGGCGGGTGAATCGTGTTGAGAGTGTGCGAATCATTGTTCTGACCTCCGTTGCAATTTACCGAGCCGATTCACGCGCCGCCGCGTGATGTTCGCCGCGCGGTCTTGGAACGCCCGCCGCACTTGGCACGATCGGATTATCCGGATCTGGCGGGATTGATAAATAGTCCGGTCGGACTATTGCAACGGCCGATTCGTGACAAATTTCACGCTCTGACGTATTACCAAAGTTATTGCTCTGGCATCGAATGGTCCGTTTGGGCCATTGCGATTTCCACCGAACTATCCATAGTGCATTCGCGGCGGGCCGGCCATCATCGCGTCCGCCCAACTCGGGTCTTGGCCAGGACATTCAAAGAGGAGATACAAATAAAGGGAATGAAACTGAAATCGGCAGCGCTCGCTGCCGCGTTCGCCATCGCCGCGCCGGCGATGGCGGGTTACAACGTCTCGGTGGACGAGTTCTCGGTGACGAAAGGGGGATCGTTGATCTATCTGGATTCCTTCAATGACAGCACGCCGCCGCCGAACAACCCGATGAATCCGCCCTTTACCTACACGGTCAACGGCACCGTCGGGCCGGAGAATTCCAGCGACAGGCTGATCATGGACCAGTCCGGCGCGGCGCTCGGCACCAACTCGCTGGGCCAGACCCGGGCCTACCAGTCGGTGCAGTTGAACACCAACGACAGCCCGACGACCGTCCCGACGGACACGGATTACAGCCGGGGCCTGAAATCCTGGCATGACTTCACCGCCAGCGTCACCTTCGACTATTCGGTGCCGTCTCCCGGCCTGGTCTATGGCCTGCGCCTCGCCGACTTTTCCTCGACCAATCCGTACTCGGGGAACGATACGGCGTTTCTGATGGTGTACGGCGGCAGCGGCGGCCCGCAGGTCGTCTTCTATCAGCAGAACTATGTGCTCGGCTTCCAGACCGTGCTGGACGGGACAGCCGTCACGGCATCGCCCTTCGACCAGATCACCCTGACGCTCAGTCACGCGGCCGGCTCCAATCAGGTATCGGCCAGCTGGGCTTATCTGCTCGGCGGGGTGCTGCAGGGCACTGGCGCTTTCGCGCCCACGGCGACGCTGTTCTCCGACGAGCCCTTCACCCGGGCTTCCTTCATGGTCTCCGCCCCGGTCCCCGAGCCCGAAACCTGGGCCATGCTGCTGGCCGGCCTGGGGATGCTGGGCTTCATGTCGAGAAGGCGGTTGAGGGTCTAGCCCCTCTCCCCTGCCCCTCTCCCCGCAGGCGGGGAGAGGGGTTTTCCTCCTGGCGCCTGTCAGAATAGCCCGTTCGGACTATTGCGCCGCAGCAGGGCAGTTGCTATCTTGCCCCCATAAGAACATAGGAGGCTCACCTATGAACAAGCAGCTTGCCGCCCTGGCGGTCGCTGCGCTCGCGGCTTTCGGCCCGGCGCCGGCGGCTGCCACCAGCACCTCGTCCGCGACGCTCAGCGGTTTCACGTTCACGCTCGTCGACCTCGATACCACTGACGGGTACGCGCCGAGCATCAGCTTCCTCTCCGGCCTCGGGACCGGCACCTCGCAGGCCTACAGCTACGCCTCCAACGGTGTCGGCGTGAGCGCAAATACCGGCTATGGCGGCGGACCATGGTCGCCGGCGGCAAGCAGCGCCTCGGTGTACGGGACCTCGGCCGCGGCGACGGTGGGAATCAGCGGCGGCGATCCGACCACGCTGTCGCTCGTCGCCGGCGGCTCGACCGCCGGTTTCGTGCCCGGCGGCTGGTACTCGAGTTTCATGGCCTCGGCCCAGGCGCCGGATCCGATCTACCTGAGCTTCTCGCTCGGCGCCAACACGGCGGTGACGATCGGCGCGTCGTATGCGCTGTCGACGATGACTACCAGCAGCCCGACCAATGAATATGCCACTGCCAGGGTTTATCTGGCCGTTTCGGGGCCGGGCGCCGACGGCGTGACGGAATGGCAGAGCGATATCGCCGGCCAGGAAATCAGCGTCGCTTCTTATTGGAACGGCACGCACTATGCCGGCGACAGCGCCTCCCTCGCCGGCGCCATGGCGGTGACCTTCTCCAACGCCACCACCGGCGCCATGGAGGGTTATATGCACGCGTACAGCCTCGCCAACGGCGAGAGCATGGCGGCGGTGCCCGAACCCGGCGGCTGGGCGATGCTGCTGGCGGGGATCGGGATGCTGGGCGTCATCGCCCGGCGCAGGAGCAGATTGCCGTCCTAGGCAGACCGAGTTTTTTCCGGACAACGGGAGCCGCGGCTCCCGTTGCCTTTTGCGCGGCTCAGAAGGTGAACTGGGCGCTGAGGTAGGCCAGCCGGTCCTTGTACTGGAAGCTGGCGTCGGTCGAGTCGCGAACCTCGCGCTGCAGGGTGGCGGAGAGGTTGAGGCTTTGCAGCGGGGCCCAGCCGAAGCTGAGCGCGGCCGTGCGGACGGTGTCCTTGCGGTGGTAGTTGAGCAGCGGGTTGACGTCGCCGAGGTAGTCGCGCTTGCTGC
>JADLGU010000137.1 GCA_020849155.1 Rhodocyclaceae bacterium
AAGACCTACAAGGTGGCCGGCTGGGCGCCGGTGGCCGAGGGCGCCAAGGGGGAACCCATCTGGGACGTCGTCGCCGCGTGGCTGCGCGACAGGAAGGTCGTCGCCCCGCGCCGGCTCAACCTGCCGCGGCTCACCGGCATGGCCGGCAACCCCGGCATCGGCTGAGGCCGGCCGCGCAACAAAACGTTACAGAGCGGCCCGGCCTCAGCCGGTAGAATTCGCCGTGTCATGGAGACCGACTTTTTCCGTGCCCTGCGGCGCCTTCCCCTGATCGTCACCCTGTCTTCGGCGCCGGTGCTGGCCGCCGACCCCTTCGGCAACCTCGCCGCCGTGCCGCCCATCAGTGGGCTGGCCGAGGCGCCGACGCCCTGCCTGCCGGCCGATTTCGGCAAGCCGCTCGGCCTCGCCGAAGTGGTGGACAGCGCCCTCTGCCTCAACCCGCAGACCCGCCAGGTCTGGGCCAATGCCCGCGTCCAGGCCGCCCAGGTCGGCGTGGCCCAGGCGGCCTTCCTGCCCGGCGTCTCGGCCGACGCCTCGGCCAGCCGCCTGCGCAACGAGGCGGTGCGCGGCGGCGCGGCCTACACCCAGCGCTCGGCCGGCGTCGACCTCTCCTACGTGCTTTTCGATTTCGGCGCCCGCGCCGCCAGCCTGGAGAACGCCCGCCAGCTTTTCGCCGCCGCCTCGCACACCCGCGACGCCACGCTGCAGTCGGTGTTCCTCGCCGCGGTGCAGGCCTTCTTCCAGCGCCAGGCCGCCGGCGCGGCGCTGGAAGCCAGCCGCCTCTCGGAGAAATCCGCCCTCGAATCGCTCAACGCCGCCGAGGCCCGCTACCAGGTCGGCGCCGCCACCCCGGCCGACCGCCTGCAGGCGCGCACCGCCCATGCCCAGGCGGTGCTCAACCGCATCGGCGCCGAGGGCGGCCTCAAGACCGCCCACGGCGCCCTCGCCAACGTGCTCGGCGTCGACCCGACCCGCCCGCTGGAACTGGCGCCGCTGCCCGCCGCGGCGCCGGGCGCCGGCTTCGAGGCCGACGTCGCCCGCCTGATCGAGGAGGCGCGCGCGAAGCGCCCCGACCTCGCCGCGGCGGAAGCCCAGCACCGCGCCGCGCGGGCCAATGTCGACGCGGCCAAGGCCGCCCACCTGCCGACCCTGTCGCTGGGCATGGGTGTCGGCCGCAGCCGGATCGCCGGCGACCCGGGCTACGACAGTTCGAGCATCGGCCTGACCCTGAGCATCCCGCTGTTTTCCGGCTTCTCGACCAGCTACAAGGTGCACGCCGCCGAGGCCCAGGCCGAGGCCCAGGCGGCGCGGCGCGAACAGGTCCGCCTGCAGGTGGCGCTCGAGGTCTGGAACGCCTACGCCAACCTCGCCACCGCCACCCAGTCGGTGAAGACCGCCGAGGACCTTCTGGAGAGCGCCACGCAGTCCGAGCGCGTCGCCGCCGGCCGCTACCGCGCCGGCGTCGGCAGCCTCCTCGATCTGCTCACCGCCCAGGCGGCGCTGGCCGGCGCGCGGCAGAGCCGCATCCAGGCCGGCACCAGCTGGTACGTCTCGCGCGCCGGCCTGGCCCAGGCCATGGGCGCGCTGGATGCCGGATTGCTCTCTTCCCTCTCCCCCGGCCCCTCTCCCGCCCGCGGGAGAGGGGAGTAAAGGTTCGCCATGACCCGAACGAAACTCATCGCCGCCTCGCTCGCCATTCTCTGCGCGCTCGGCATCGGCTATTACCTCGTCCAGAAGCAGGCCGCCGCCGACCCGGAGAAGCGCTACAAGACGCAGGCCCTGGCCAAGGGCAACGTCGTCCAGACCGTCTCGGCCAACGGCACCCTCAACCCGGTGACCCTGGTCAGCGTCGGCACCCAGGTCTCCGGAACGGTGAAGAAGCTGCACGTCGACTTCAACGACCAGGTCAAGCAGGGCCAGGTCCTCGCCGAGCTCGACGACGCCATCTATTCGGCGCAGGTGCGGCAGAGCGACGCCAGCGTCACCAGTGCCCTGGCCAGCGTGCAGCTGGCGCGGGCGAACGAGGCGCGACTGGACGCGCTGTTCCAGCAGGAATACGTCTCGCGCCAGGAGTTCGACCAGGCGCTGCAGGCGCGCCAGGCGGCCGAGGCGCAGCTGAAGCTGGCGCGCGCGCAGAACGACCGCGACCGCGCCAACCTCGGCTACTCGGTGATCCGCTCGCCGGTCTCCGGGGTGGTGGTCGACCGTCAGATCGATGTCGGCCAGACCGTCGCCGCCAGCTTCCAGACGCCGACGCTGTTCAAGATCGCCCAGGACCTGACGCAGATGCAGATCTACACCACCTTCGCCGAGGCCGACATCGGCGCCATCCGCGTCGACCAGCCGGTGCGCTTCAACGTCGACGCCTTCCCCAACCGCAGTTTCGGCGGCAAGGTCAAGCAGATCCGCCTCAATCCCACCACCCAGCAGAACGTGGTGACCTACAACGTGGTGGTCGCCGTGGAAAATCCCGAGCAGATCCTGCTGCCGGGCATGACCGCCTATGTCAACATCGTCGTGGCCCAGCGCAAGGAGGTGCTGCTGGTGCCCAACACCGCGCTGCGCTTCAAGCCGGCCGAGGCCGCCAAGGCGGCGGCCGACAAGCCGGCCGGCAGCAATGACATGGCGCGTCCCGCCGGGATGGCCGGCCAGCCGGGCGCGGGCGGGCGCGAGCGCCGCCGCGAGGCCGGCAGCGGCACGGTGCACCTCATCGAAGGCGGCGCGCTCAGGCCGGTGAAGATCGGCATCGGCATCACCGACTCGCGTTTCACCGAGGTCCTCAGCGGCGAACTGGCCGAAGGCGCCAAGGTCGTCGTCGGCGAGAACCTGCCCGCCGCCGACAACGCCGCCGCGTCCTCCAGCAGCTTCCGCCTGAGGCCGTTCTGATGCGCGCCGCCCGCCGGGCCGCCCCAAGGGTGGCGCAGTCAGCACATGGAGCCGCGCAGCGGCGAACCCCCGTCACCCCCCTCCTCGGGAAGGGGGACGGGGGAAAGGCGGTTCTGTGAGCGAAGCGGTCATCCGCGTCGAAGGGCTGGCCAAGGACTACGACACGCCGGCCGGGCCGTTCCCGGCCCTGAAGGACGTCAGCCTGGACGTCGCGCCCGGCGAGTTCGTCGCCATCATGGGCCCCTCCGGCTCCGGCAAGTCCACCTTCATGAACATCCTCGGCTGTCTCGACCGGCCCAGCCGCGGGCGTTACCTGCTCGCCGGCCGCGACGTCGCCAAGCTCGACAAGGACGAGACCGCCGCGCTGAGGAACCGCACCATCGGCTTCGTCTTCCAGGGCTTCAACCTGCTGCCGCGCATGAGCCTCGCCGACAACGTCGCCCTGCCGCTGGTCTACTCGGCCATTGGCCACGAGGAACGGCTGGCCCGCGCCGGCGCCATGCTGGAGAAGGTCGGCCTCGGCGGCTATGCCGGCTCGCTGCCCAGCCGCATCTCCGGCGGCCAGCAGCAGCGCGTGGCCATCGCCCGGGCGCTGGTCAACGACCCGCGGCTGATCCTCGCCGACGAACCGACCGGCAACCTCGACAGCCACACCAGCGAGGAGATCATGGGCGTCTTCCGCGCCCTCAACGACGAAGGCATCACGGTGGTCCTGATCACCCACGAGAACGACATCGCCCAGCATGCCAGGCGCCTGGTGCGCTTCCTCGACGGGCGCATCGTCGAGGACCGGCCGACCCTGCAACCCGCCCACTCGCCGCCCACGCTACCGAGCGCAGCGAGCGGCCGTCACCCCCTTCCCCGGGAAGGGGGGCGGGGGGAAGGCCCGCCATGCTAGGCGCCATGCTGCGCGAGGCCTGGCGGGCCATGGGCGCCAACCGCCTGCGCACCTTCCTCACCATGCTCGGCATGGTGATCGGCGTCGGCGCCGTGGTGCTGATGATGGCCATCGGCCAGGGCGCGCAGTACGCCGTGGCACAGACCATCAGCTCGATGGGCAGCAATATTTTCGTCGTGCTCTCCGGCTACACCTCGGTGGGCGGCGTACGCACCGGCGGCGGCAGCGCGCCGACGCTCAACGTCTCCGACGCCGAGGCCATCGCCGAACTCGACGGCGTCGACACCGTGGCGCCGGTGCACTGGGGCTCGGTGCAGATGGTGCGCGGCCCGAACAACTGGAACGCCTGGGTGCATGGCACCGTGCCAGCCTACTTCGACGCCCGCTCCTGGCCGGTCGCCGAGGGCGGCGCCTTCACCGACTCCGACCTGCGCGCCGCCACCCGGGTGGCGGTGCTCGGCCGCACCGTGGCGCAGAACCTGTTCGGCGACGAGGACCCGGTCGGCAAGACCTTCCGCATCGGCCAGGCGCCCTTCACCGTGCTCGGCATTCTGGCGCCCAAGGGCCAGAACCTGGAGGGGCGCGACCAGGACGACCTGGTGGTGATGCCGCTCACCACCGCCCAGCGGCGGGTCTTCGGCACCGCCTTCCAGGGCTCGGTGCGGCAGATCCTGGTCAAGGCCAGCGCCCCCGAAGTCATGCCGGCGCTGGAAAGGAACATGGAGTCGCTGCTGCGCCAGCGCCACCGCCTGCGCGAGGGCGCCGACAACGACTTCACCCTGCGCAACCTCACCGCGGTGGCCGAATCGGCCGCCGCCACCACCCGGGTGATGTCGCTGCTGCTCGGCGCCATCGCCTCGGTATCGCTGCTGGTGGGCGGCATCGGCATCATGAACATCATGCTGGTCTCGGTCACCGAGCGGACCCGCGAGATCGGCATCCGCATGGCCATCGGCGCCCGCGAGCGCGACATCCTCGCCCAGTTCCTGCTCGAGGCCGTCATCATCTCCGTCATCGGCTGCGCCATCGGCCTCGGCCTCGGCCTCGGCGGCGCGCTGCTCGCCAACCAGCTGGCGAAGATGACCGTGGTGGTCTCCGGCAGCTCGGTGCTGACCGCCTTCGGCGTGGCCGCGGGAGTCGGCGTCTTCTTCGGCTTCTACCCGGCGAAAAAGGCCGCCGGCCTGGATCCCATCGAGGCGCTGCGCTACCAGTAGCGGCGCGCCGGGGCCGCATCGGCGATAATCCGCCCATCATGGCGACCGAGGTCGAACTCAAGCTGGCCCTGCCGCAGGCGGCGCAGCGCGCCTTCCTCAGACACCCCTTGCTCGGTACGGCACAGCCGCTGCCGGCGCGGCGCCTGGTGAACGTCTATTTCGACACGCCGGGGCTGGACCTGCGCCGCCGCGGCATCGCCCTGCGCACCCGCCGCCAGGGGCGACGCTGGCTGCAGACCGTCAAATGCGCCGGGACGGCCAGCGGCGGCCTGTCGCGGCGGCCCGAGTGGGAGCAACCTTACGCGGGGCGCTTCGACTTCTCCGCCATCGACGACCCGGCGCTGCGCGCCGTGCTGGAGCGGCACCGCCTGCGCGATTCCCTGCGGCCGGTTTTCGAGACGATCTTCGTGCGGCGCGGCTGGCGCCTGCAGCCGGGCCGCGGCAGTCGCGTCCTGCTGCTGCTCGATCGCGGCCGGATCCTCGCCGGCGGGCGGGAGGAGGTCATCTCCGAACTGGAAATCGAACTCGAGGCGGGCGCGGCGGAGGCCCTGTTCGAGCCGGCGCTGATCCTGGCGGCGGACCTGCCGCTGGCGCCGGCGCCGCTCTCCAAGGCCGAGCGCGGCTATCGCCTGGCCGAAGGCGCGCCGCTGCGCCCGCTGCGGGCTGCCGCCTCGCCGCTGCGTCCGGCGCAGCCCCCCGCCGAGGCCTTCGGCGCCATCGCTGCCGCCTGCCTCGGCCAGCTGCAATGGAACGCCCAGGGGGCGGCCGGCGACGACTCCGAATTCATCCACCAGATGCGCGTTGCCCTGCGCCGCCTGCGCTCGGCGCTGCGCCTGTTCCGGCCGGCGCTGCCGGCCGATTTCGAGCCGGCGCTGGTGCCGTCCCTGCGCCGGCTGGCCCGCGCCCTGGGCGAGGCGCGCGACTGGGACGTGCTGGCCGAGACCATCGTCGGTCCGGCCGCCGCCGCTTTCGCCGACGACCCCCGCCTGGCGGCCCTGGCGGCGGCCGTCGAGCGCCGTCGGCAGGCGGCCCGCGCCGACCTCCGGCAGGCGCTGGCCGAACCCGGCTACGCCCTCGCCGTGCTCGATTGCCAGGCCCGTCTGCTGCGGCTCGCCGCTGACCCGGCCGCGCCGGCGCTGCGCGAGTTCGCCGCCCGCCGCTTGCGCCGCCTGCAGCGGAAGGTAGTGGGCCTGGCCGCCGCCGCGCGCGACCTCGACCCGCGGCGGCTGCACGCCCTGCGCATCGGCGTCAAGCGGCTGCGCTACGCCCTCGAATTCCTGCAGCCACTGCATCCGGACGGCAGCGGCAAGCGCCTGCGCCGGCTGGCCGCGCTGCAGGATCGGCTGGGGGCGCTCAACGACCTGGCAGGCGCCGGCCCGCTGCTCTCGCGCTGCCTG
>JADLGU010000138.1 GCA_020849155.1 Rhodocyclaceae bacterium
CGAGCGCCGCCCCGGCTCCGCCAAGCGCCGAGAAGAAATAGCCGCGCCTTCGGAAGACGACCGTGCCTTCCGAATTCGAACTGATCGCCCGCCATTTCCAGCGCCCGGTCCGGCACACCGTGCTGGGCGTGGGCGACGACGGCGCCATCATCCGTCCGTCGCCCGGCATGGATCTGGTGGTGAGCACCGACATGCTGGTCGCCGGCACGCACTTCCTTGCCGGCACCGACCCCGAAGCCCTGGGCTGGAAGGCCCTGGCCGTCAATCTCTCCGACCTCGCCGCCATGGGCGCGCAGCCACGCTGGGCGCTCGTCGCGGCAGCCCTGCCCGAGGCCGACGAAGCCTGGCTCGGCGCTTTCGCCCGCGGCTTGTTTTCCTGCGCCGATCGTTTCGAGGTCGACATCGTCGGCGGCGATACCACGCGCGGGCCGCTGAACCTCGCCCCGACCGTGTTCGGCGAAGTGCCGCAGGGGCAGGCGCTGACCCGCGCCGGGGCGCAGGCGGGTGACGACCTGTGGGTCTCGGGCAGCCCCGGCCTGGCTGCGCTGGGGCTGGCCCAGCGACAGGGAAAAGTCGGTCTCCCCGGGACGGCGATGGGGCCCTGCCTTGCCGCCCTGGAGCGGCCCGAACCGCGCCTGGCATTGGGCCTCGCCCTGCGCGGCCTGGCCTCGGCGGCCATCGACGTCTCCGACGGCCTGCTGGCCGACATCGGCCACATCCTGGAACGCTCGGCGCTGGCCGCCGACATCGGCTTCGGCCTGCTGCCGCACGCCGCGCTCGAGACCGGCGCCGAAGCCGGCCTGGCGCGGCAATGCCTGCTCGCCGGCGGCGACGACTACGAACTGGCCTTCTGCGCCCAGCCGGATCGCCGTCCGGATATCGAGGCGCTGGCCGAGCGCCTCGGCCTGCCCCTCGCCCGCATCGGGAGTCTTCGCGCCGGCATGGCCGGCGAAATCGTCCTGCGGGACGAGGCCGGCCGGCCGATGCCGGTCGCCCGCCGCGGCTACGACCACTTCGCCCAATGAACCGGCCGGGCCTGAGATTCCTCTTCGCCCATCCGGCGCACTTCATCGCCCTCGGCTTCGGCAGCGGCCTGTCGCGCTGGGCGCCCGGCACCGCCGGCACCCTGGCAGCCTGGCTGCTGTTCCCGCTGCTCTCGCGCAACTTCTCCGAGGCCGGCTTCCTGGTGTTCCTGGCGGCCGCCTTCATCCTCGGCATCTTCGCCGTCGGCCGCGCCGGCCGGGCGCTCGGCGTCGTCGACCACGGCGCGATCGTCTGGGACGAGATCGTGCCCTTCTGGCTGGTGCTGCTGATGACCCCGGCCGGCTTCCTCTGGCAGCTGGCCGCCTTCATCTGGTTCCGCTTCTTCGACATCGTCAAGCCGCAGCCGGCGCGCTGGATCGACGGCCACATGAAAACCGGCTTCGGCGTGATGCTCGACGACCTCGTCGCCGCCGGCTATGCCCTGCTGGTGCTGGCCCTCTTCAAGGTGATCTTCGGTGGATGAGGAGCTGGAGCGGCTGTCCTTCCTGGTCGGCGAGGCCCTGCTGACGCGCAAGCTGATGCTGGCCAGCGCCGAGTCGTGCACCGGCGGCTGGGTGGCCGAAGCCGTCACCGCCACCGCCGGCAGCTCGCAATGGTTCGAGCGCGGCTTCGTCACCTACTCCAACGCCGCCAAGCTGGAAATGCTCGGGGTCCGCGCCGAGACCCTGCGCCAGCACGGCGCGGTGAGCGAGGCCGTCGTGGCGGAAATGGCGACGGGGGCGTTGCGGCACAGCCATGCCCAGGTCGCCCTGGCCATTTCGGGCATTGCCGGCCCAACGGGTGGCTCACCTGATAAGCCAGTGGGCACCGTAAGCTTCGCCTGGGTGCTGCGGGGAGAGGCCCCGACGACCGATACTGTCCGGTTCTCCGGCGACCGCCAATCGGTGCGCCGGCTGTCGGTTTTCCATGCCCTGCAGGGCCTGCTCCAACGGCTCGGCGAAGCAAGCCCTAACATACTTTCAAGCTGTTGATATAAAGTTGTTTTTTATTGACTTGGCTTGCCAGCCGGGGCGGCAAAAGCTGTGCCATAATTCAACCGACACTCGAAGAGGAACTCTATGGACGACAACAAAAGCAAGGCGCTCTCGGCGGCCCTGGCCCAGATCGAAAAGCAGTTCGGCAAGGGCTCGATCATGCGCCTGGGCGACGGCGAGGTGGACCGCGACATCCAGGTGGTGTCGACCGGCTCGCTCGGCCTCGACATCGCGCTGGGCATCGGCGGCCTGCCACGCGGCCGGGTGGTCGAGATCTACGGCCCGGAATCCTCCGGCAAGACGACCCTGACCCTGCAGGTCATCGCCGAGATGCAGAAACTCGGCGGCACGGCAGCCTTCATCGACGCCGAACACGCCCTCGACCCGCAGTACGCCGCCAAGCTCGGCGTGAACGTCTCCGACCTGCTGATCTCCCAGCCCGACACCGGCGAGCAGGCCCTGGAGATCGCCGACATGCTGGTGCGCTCGGGCGGCATCGACGTGGTGGTGATCGACTCGGTCGCCGCGCTGACGCCGAAGGCCGAGATCGAGGGCGAGATGGGCGA
>JADLGU010000139.1 GCA_020849155.1 Rhodocyclaceae bacterium
AGATGGCCATCCGCACCCATCCCTCCTATGCCACGGCCCACGAGAACCTCGGCGACATCTACGCCCGCATGGCCAGCCAGGCCTACGACAAGGCCCTCCAGCTGGATTCCTCGAATGCCAGCGCCCAGTCCAAGTTGGCCATGATCCGTGACATCATGAGCACCTCCGCCCGGCCCGCAGCGGTCGCCGCCCGCGCCACTTCCGGCAAGGTGCAGGCTGCCGCCCCCGCCCCGACCCCGGTGGCCAAGGCCGAGGTTACGCCGGTTAGCCGGCCCGAGCCTGCACCGGTGGCCAAAGTCGAGCCGGCCCCCGCGGCCCAGGCGGCGGAACCCAGGGCGGCAACCCCGGCCGAGCCCAGGGACGCCGCCAGCGGCAAGCAGGATGTCGAGAAAGCTGTCCGCGATTGGGCCGCGGCCTGGTCGAGGAAGGATCTCAAGGCCTATCTCGCCGCCTATGCCAGGGACTTCCAGACGCCCGGCGGCGAGGCGCGCGACACCTGGGAAGCCGAGCGGGCGCGGCGCATCAACCGGCCGGACCCGATCCAGGTCGGCGTCGAGAACCTGCAGGTCGCCGTCGAAGGCGAGCACGCCACCGCGAAGTTCCGCCAGCACTATCGGTCGGGCAAGCTGAAAACCTCCGCCTCCAAAGCCATGGTGCTGGTGCGCCGCGACGGCAAGTGGCTGATCCAAGAGGAGCGCGTCGCCAACTGATGGACGCCAAGGCCCGAACCCGGCGCCTGGCCGCCGCCTTGCTCTGCGCCTGCAGCATCCTTCCCGCCGCCTCGGCTGAACGCACCTACTCCGATTCGGGGCCGGAGCCGCTGCTGGCCGGGGTGTTCGCCGAAATCGAGCAGAACCGCCTCGACGCCGCCCTGCAGCGGGCCGAGGCCCTGATCAAGGCCTATCCGAACTTCCGCCTGGCCCACCTGGTCAAGGGCGATCTGCTGCTGGCCCGCGGACGTCCGATCAGCACCCTCGGCAATGCCGCCAACGCCCCGCAGGACAGGCTCGCCGACCTGCGCGAGGAGGCCGTCGCCCGCCTCAAGGCCTACCGAGACAGGCCCTCCGCCGACTACCTGCCGCGCTACCTGCTGCAGATGCACCCCGAGCAGAAGTTCGCCGTGGTGGTGGACACCCGCAAGTCGCGCCTCTATCTCTACCAGAACGCCAACGGCCAGCCGCGCTTCGTCGCCGACTACTACATCTCGCACGGCAAGGCCGGCACCGACAAGCTGCGCGAAGGCGACAAGAAGACGCCGATCGGCGTCTACCACGTCACCGCCAGCCTGCCGCGCCAGAAGCTCACCGATTTCTACGGCAGCGGCGCCTTCCCCATCAGCTATCCGAACGAGTGGGACAAGCGCCATGGCCGCAACGGCCACGGCATCTGGCTGCACGGGACCCCCTCCGACACCTTCTCGCGACCGCCCAAGGCCTCGGACGGCTGCGTGGTGCTGGCCAACCGGGACCTCGACGCCCTGGCCAAGAACCTGCAGATCGGCCTGACGCCGGTGATCATCTCCAACAGCATCGAATGGCTGTCGCTCGACGACTGGCAGGCCGAGCGGCGCGCCCTGCTCGACAGCATCGAGGCCTGGCGCCAGGACTGGGAAAGCCTCGACACCGGGAAGTATCTTGCTCATTACTCGAGCCGCTTCAAGTCGGGAAACCTGAATGTCGAGCAGTGGTCGGCGCAGAAGCGCCAGATCAATGCTGGCAAACAATGGATCAAGGTGGCGGCAGCCAACATCAGCATGTTCCGCAACCCCGGCCAGGAAGAACTGGTGGTGGTCACCTTCGACCAGGATTATCGCAGCAGCAACCTCAGCAACGCCATGAAGAAGCGCCAGTATTGGATCAAGGAAGACGGCGCCTGGAAGATCATCTACGAGGGCGGCGCCTGAACGCGCTCCCGCTTTTTTAAGGAAACTCCGCAATGAAGAAGCTGTTCGCGCTAGCCATCGGCCTGCTCCTGAGCCTGTCCGCCCTCGCCGCCAACCCGGTGGTCGAAATGAAGACCAGCCAGGGTCTCATCGTCATCGAGCTGGATGCCGCCAAGGCGCCCAAGACCGTGGAGAACTTCCTCCTGTACGTCAAGGACGGCTTCTACAACGGCACGCTCTTCCATCGCATCATCGACGGCTTCATGATCCAGGGCGGCGGTTACGAGCAGAACCTGCGGGAGAAACCGACGCGCGCGCCGATCGAGAACGAGGCGAAAAACGGCCTCAAGAACGTGATCGGCACGCTCGCCATGGCACGCACCCCCAATCCCCATTCCGCCGCCGCCCAGTTCTTCATCAATGTCGCCGACAACGGGTTTCTCGACTCCCCGGGGCAGGACGGCTGGGGCTACGCGGTGTTCGGCAAGGTCACGAAAGGAATGGACGTGGTTCACAAGATCGCCAAAGCGAAGAAAGGCCGCCAGGACATCCCGCTCGAGCCCATCGTGATCGAATCCGTCCGGCTCGTCGAAGCCAAACCCGCCACCAAGTAAAGGAACCACCATGGTCAAGCTGCACACCGCTTTCGGTACCATCGTCCTCGAACTGGACGCCGCCAAGGCCCCCGAGACGGTGAAGAACTTCCTCGCCTACGTCGAATCCGGTCATTACGACAACACGATCTTCCACCGCGTCATCGACGGCTTCATGATCCAGGGCGGCGGCTTCGAACCGGGCATGGGCCAGAAGCCGACCAATGCGCCGATCCAGAACGAGGCGGCCAACGGACTGAAGAACGACCGCTACACCATCGCCATGGCGCGCACCGGCGACCCGCACTCGGCCACCGCCCAGTTCTTCATCAACGTCAAGGACAACGCCTTCCTCAACCATACCGCGCCGAGCGGCCAGGGCTGGGGCTACTGCGTCTTCGGCAAGGTGGTCGAGGGCATGGACGTGGTCGACAAGATCAAGGGCGTCAGGACCGGCTCCAAGGGTTTCCACCAGGACGTGCCGGTGGACGACGTGCTGATCCAGAAGGCCGAAGTGGCCTGAACCAGCCGGTCGGCGATGGCCACCCTGTTCATCTCCGACCTCCACCTCTGCCCGAGCCGGCCGCAGGTCAGCCGGCTGTTCCGCGATTTCCTCGCCGGCCCGGCGCGGCAGGCAGACACCCTCTATATCCTCGGCGACCTGTTCGAGTACTGGGCGGGCGACGACGACCTCGACGAGGCTTTCATCGCCGGACACTGCGCCGCGCTGCGCGATCTGGCGGCTGCCGGTGTGCGCATCTTCTTCATGGCGGGCAACCGCGATTTCCTCGCCGGCGACGGCTTCGCCCGGGCCGCCGGCCTGTCGCTGCTGCCCGAGCCTGCCGTGATCGAACTGGGCGGCGTGGCCACCCTGCTGCTGCACGGCGACACGCTGTGCACCGACGACGCGGCCTACCAGGCCTTCCGCAGCGAAGTCCGCTCGCCCGACTGGAAGCAGGCCTTCCTCGCCCTGCCGCTCGTCCAGCGCAAGGCCCGCATCGAGGTCCTGCGCCGCGAGAGCGAGGCCCAGAAGCAGGGCAAACCCTGGGACATCATGGACGTCAGCCCGGACGCCGTATCACGGATACTGACTTTTCACCGCTGCCAGCGGCTCATCCACGGCCACACTCACCGCCCGGCCCGCCACACCCTGGAGATCGAAGGGCGGCCCTGCGAGCGCTGGGTGCTGCCCGACTGGTACGAAAGCGGCGGCTACCTCGCCTGCGGCCAGGACGGCTGCCGGCTCGTCCCGCTTTAAATCCGCATCAGCCCGCGTGCCAGATCGGCCTGCAGGTCAGCCACCGATTCCAGCCCCACGGCCACCCGCAGCAGACC
>JADLGU010000140.1 GCA_020849155.1 Rhodocyclaceae bacterium
CACTTCGCCGTCGGCTCGTCGAGCGGCTCGCCGGCGAGGAACAGGTGGCGCAGCGAGGACAGGTCGTACTTCTTCAGGTAGGCCGGGTCCTGCTTCTTCAGCACGCGGATGGCGGTCGGCGCCGAGAACACCACGCTGACCTTGTAGTCCTGCACGATCTTCCACCAGATGCCGGCGTCGGGGCGGATCGGGGTGCCTTCGTAGACCACCGTGGCCATGCCGTTGATGAGCGGGCCATAGACGATGTAGGAATGGCCCACCACCCAGCCGATGTCGGAGGTGGCGAAGTAGGTCTCGCCCGGATTGCACTGGTAGATGTGGCGCATCGAGGCGGCCAGCGCCACGGCATAGCCGCCGGTGTCGCGCTGCACGCCCTTCGGCTTGCCGGTGGTGCCGGAGGTGTACAGGATGTAGGACGGATGCGAGGACTCGACGAAGGTGCACGGCACCTGGGCGTTCAGGTGCTGCGCCCGCAGTTCGGCGTAGTCGACATCGCGGCCGGCAACGCGCGACATCTCCTTGTCGAGGCCGCGATTGACGATCAGCACCTTCTGCGGCGGCGCGGCCGCCAGGCGCAGCGACTCATCCACCAGGTGCTTGTAGGGCACCGCCTTGCCGCCGCGCATGCCGGCATCGGCCGTCACCATCACCTTGGGCTGGGCGTCGTCGATGCGGGTGGCCAGCGAGTTGGCGGCGAAGCCGCCGAACACCACCGAGTGGATGGCGCCGATGCGCACCGTGGCCAGCATGGCGAACAGCGCCTCGGCGATCATCGGCATGTAGATCAGCACGCGGTCGCCCTTGCCGACACCCAGCGACTGCAGCACGGCGGCCATGCGCTGCACCTCGGCGTGCAGTTCGGCGTAGGTTTAGGTCTTCTTCTCGCCGGTCTCGGTCGAGATGTAGATCAGCGCCGGCTGGTTGGCACGGTCCTTCAGGTGCCGGTCGACGGCGTTGTGGCAGAGGTTGATCTCGCCGCCGACGAACCACTTGGCGAAAGGCGGCTTGGCGTAGTCGAGCACTTTTTCGTAGGGCTTGTGCCAGTCGACCAGCCTGGCCTGTTCGCCCCAGAACGCGTCGCGGTCTTCGATCGAGCGACGGTGAAACTCCTGGTATTTGCTTCCCATCATCCTCTCCTTCACGTGACTGGCTGCCCGGATTCCGCCTGATGGGCGGAGCAGCGGACATTATAGGGAGTCCCGGCCGGAAGAAAGCCGTTCAAGCGACACAGCCTGAGGAAGGAGCCGAATCAGGTCTTATATAAGAGTGGTCTTCAGAGGAACTTCATCGGCTCGATGCGCCACGTCTCGGGCGACTCATGGCCGACGATGCGGTCGGCGCCGCCCTTGCCCATCGGCCGCGAGAGGTCCACGTCCTCGGGCTTCAGGTAGTGGTTCCTTTTTGCATCGAAGACGACCCGCACCAGCGGCTGCAGCATGCTCGACTCGCGCTGCTCGACCACCACCGCCAGCCGCTCGCTTTCCAGCCGCACCAGGGCGCCGACCGGGTAAATGCCGACCACCCGGGCGAAGGCGTGCACCAGCTCCGGGTTGAAGTGGAACTTGCTCCAATCGAACAGCTTGCGCAGGGCCTCGGTCGGCGGCAGGCCCTTGTGATAGACGCGATCCGAGGTGATGGCGTCGTAGACGTCGATGATTGCCGCCATCTGGCCGATGCGCGAGATCCCGTCGCCCTTGAGCCGGTTCGGATAGCCGCTGCCGTCGTAGCGCTCGTGGTGCTGGGCGGCGACCTGCAGGGCGGTCGGCGAGATGTTCGGCGTCACCTCGAGGATCTCGCGGCTGGCGACGACGTGGTGGCGCATGACGGCGAACTCGTCGTCGGTGAGCTTGCCCGGCTTGTTGAGGATGCCGTCGGGCGTCTGCATCTTGCCGACGTCGTGCACCATGCCGCCGATGCCGGCCTGGCGCAGGGTCTCCTCGTCGAAGGCGAGGCCGCGGCAGAAGGCCATCAGCAGGGTGGCGACGCTGACCGAGTGCTGGAAGGTGTACTCGTCCTTGTTCTTGATGCGGTTGAGCGAGATGAGGGCGCCGCTGTTGCGCAGGATGGAGCCGGCCAGCTTGTCCACCACCGGCTCCATGCGCTCGACGTGGACCTGGCGGCCCAGGCGCACATCGTTGAGGATGCTGCGCATGATGAGGTTGGCCTCGGCGTGGATCTTGCCGGCGCGGGCCAGTTCCTCGCGGGTGGAGGCGCGCGGCGCGGCGGACTCGGTTTCGGCGACCTGGCTGAGTTCCCGGTCGAGTTCCTGCAGGACCTCGGCCGCCGCCGGGGCGTCGCCGACATCGCTGCCGAGGGCGGTGTCGATATACACCTCGCGGATGCCGGCCTCGACGATCTTCTTCAGGTCGCGTTCCGATTCCAGCTTGAAGCGGGTGGTCAGAAAGGGGTGGTCCATCCAGCCGCAATTGAGGTCATGGATGAACATGCCCGGTTCGAGCCGGGCGGAAACTATCTTCTTGATGGTCATGGTTAACTGCCGGGGTTACAGCAGTTAACGGCCAGGCCGGGCGGAACTTAAATGGTTTCCGGCTCGGTACGGATGGCGCCGCAGGGGCACTCGGCGACGCAGATGCCGCAGCCCTTGCAGTAGTCGTAGTTGAAGCGGAAGCGCTTGCCCGGGCCGAGCTTGATGACCGCGTTGTCGGGGCAGACGCCGTAGCAGTTGTCGCACTCGAAGCAGTTGCCGCAGGACAGGCAGCGGCGCGCCTCGAACAGGGCGTTGCCCTCGTCGAGCCCGCCCAGCACCTCCTCGAAGGTGCCTTGGCGGCGGATGATGTCGAGCACCGGCTGCACGGTCTTCGGCGCGTCGAGGTAGTACCAGGTGTTGAGCTTGTCGAAGGTGGCGACCTCGTGCTTGGGCGGCGGCGCATACGCTTCGCCGCGCAGCCAGGCGTCGATGTGGCGCGCCGCCTTCTTGCCGTGCCCGATGGCGACGGTGACGGTGCGCTCGCCCGCCACCATGTCGCCGCCGGCGAAGATGCCGGGATGACCCGTCATCATGCCGGCATCGACCTGCACCGAGCCGTTGTCGAAAGTCAGTCCCGGCACCGCGGCGAGCAGCCCCAGGTCGACGTCCTGGCCCAGCGCCAGCACCAGCGAATCGGCCTCGATGGTCTCGAACTCGCCGGTCG
>JADLGU010000141.1 GCA_020849155.1 Rhodocyclaceae bacterium
GGTTGTAGGTATTGACCCAGTTTTCGGGCACGAAGCGGATTTCGCCGGAGGCGACGCATTCGAGCGCCTTGCCGGCAATGCTGCTGCCATCGGTGCCAGGCTTGCTCATGGCGACGAACCACTGGTCGGTGAGCATCGGCTCGATGACGGCATGGGTGCGGTCGCCGCGCGGCACCATCAGCTTGTGCGGCTTGGTCGAGACGAGCAGGCCCTGCGCCTCCAGGTCGGCGACGATGGCCTTGCGCGCCTCGTAGCGGTCGAGGC
The DNA here is from genome assembly GCA_020849155.1 of Rhodocyclaceae bacterium. Classification (GTDB taxonomy): domain Bacteria; phylum Pseudomonadota; class Gammaproteobacteria; order Burkholderiales; family Rhodocyclaceae; genus Desulfobacillus. The sequence continues at coordinate 265 of JADLGU010000141.1, forward strand.
CGCGATATTGTTCGGGGCCGTGCTCGTTGATGCGCGCATCCAGCGTCAGGATGGAGATCGGCGTGAAGCCGTGACGGTGGCCGACCTGCCAGTCGTGGAAGTCGTGCGCCGGCGTGATCTTGACGCAGCCGGTGCCGAAGTCCCTGTCCACATAGCTGTCGGCGATGACGGGAATGGTGCGGCCGGCAAGCGGCAGGTGCACGTGCTTGCCGACGAGCGCCGCATAACGTTCGTCCTCGGGATGCACGGCGACGGCGACGTCGCCGAGCAGCGTTTCCGGTCGCGTCGTGGCGACGGTCAAGGCCCCCTCCCCTTCGACAAAGGGATAGCGGATCTCCCACATGAAGCCGTCTTCCTCTTCGGAGACGACTTCCAGGTCGGACACCGCGGTGAGCAGCTTCGGGTCCCAGTTCACCAGCCGCTTGCCGCGGTAGATCAGCCCCTCGCGAAAGAGGCGGACGAAGGTCTCGGTGACGATCTTCGACAGCCCGGCGTCCATGGTGAAGCGCTCGCGCGACCAGTCGGGCGAGGTGCCGAGCCGCCGCATCTGCCGCGTGATGGTGCCGCCGGAATACTCCTTCCACTGCCAGACGCGCTCGAGGAACTGCTCGCGGCCGAGGTCGTGGCGGCTGATGCCTTCCGCGTCGAGCTGGCGCTCGACGACGATCTGGGTGGCGATGCCGGCGTGGTCGGTGCCCGGCTGCCACAGCGTGTTGGCGCCGCGCATGCGGTGGTAGCGGGTGAGCGCATCCATCAGCGTCTGGTTGAAGCCGTGGCCCATGTGCAGCGTGCCCGTCACGTTGGGCGGCGGCAGCAGGATGCAGAAGTTGTCGGTCTTGGCCGTGTCGGCGCCGGCGGAGAAATAGCCGCGCGACTCCCACAGCGGGTACCAGCGGCGCTCGATGTCGGCCGGCTCGAAGGATTTGGCGAGTTCCATCCTGGGAGGGAAAAAGAGGATTGCGAAAAAAGAAATTATACCGGAGCGGTGCCGCGGCTCCGTTGCGTCACTTGCCGGCCTTGGTTCTTTCCTGTGCGGCGCGGATCAGATCGGAGATGAGCAGCGGCAGGGATTCGCGCAGGGCCGAGCCGACTTCCTCGGCGATCTGCTCGGCGACGCCGTCGAGACGTCGAGCGACCAAGCGCGGCAAGGTGGCGACCAGCCAGTTCTCCACGGCGCGGGCGATGTCGGGCGGCAGGGGGTCGAGCAGTTCGTGCATGCGCGCGGCGAGGCTTTCCGCGCCAGGGCTGCCGGCCAGCGCGGCGGAGAGCGCCGGCACCGCCTGGCTGGGGTCGACCACCTCGGTGAGCAGGGGCACGTCTTCCGCCGGCGGCGCTGGCTGCGCGCCACCGGCGACGAAAGCCCGGCGTTTCATCAGCGCATCGGCCTTGCCGAAGACGTCCTCGCTGCTCATGGGGAGAGCTGATGCGCCTGCAGCGGATAGCCGCGGTCGCGATAGAACTTGAAGCGCTCCCGGGCCGGGATGCGATCGGCCTCGTCGCTGCCGACGATCTCGATCAGCTGTTCGAAGCGGGCAAAGGAGGGGGGCAGTTCCCCGTCCAGGTTGACCAGGACGTCGTGGTCGCGCTCGTCATCGAGGCTGGCGCCGATGAGCACAGGCGTCTCCCCTGCGAGCGCCTCGCCGGTGCGGCAATGCGGCACGAAACCGGTGGCCGGTTGGCTCCACAGCAGGCGGTCGATGGCGGCGGCGGCATCCGCCGCCGGGGCGTAGATCAGCACCCGGCGCCCTTCGGCATACAGATCGCCGACCAGGCGGCAGGCCGCCTGCAACTTGTCCCCCGCGCCATGGTAGAACTCGATGCGCGTCACAGCTTGCCGGCCCGCTTCATCAGGAAATGCGTCAGCAGCGGCACCGGCCGGCCGGTCGAGCCCTTGGCGGTGCCGGAACGCCAGGCGGTGCCGGCGATGTCGAGGTGCGCCCAGCGATAGTTCTTGGCGAAGCGTGCCAGGAAGCAGGCGCCGGTGATGGTGCCCGCCGCGCGGCTGCCGCTGATGTTGGGGATGTCGGCGAAATTGCTCTTGAGCATCTCCTGGTAGTCGTCCCACAGCGGCAGTTGCCAGGCCCGGTCGCCGGCGTCCTGTCCGGCCGCCAGCAGTTCTTCGGCGAGGCCGTCGTTATTGGCCATCAGGCCCGAGGCCACCGCTCCCAGGGCAATCACGCAGGCTCCTGTGAGCGTCGCCACGTCGATCACGCAGTCGGGTGCGAAGCGCTCGGCGTAGGTAAGGGCGTCGCACAGGATCAGGCGGCCCTCGGCGTCGGTGTTGAGGATCTCGATGGTCTGGCCCGACATCGAGGTGACGATGTCCCCCGGCCGGGTGGCGCCGCCGCCGGGCATGTTCTCGGTGGTCGGGATCAGGCCGACCACGTTCAGCGGCAGCTGCATTTCGGCCAGGGCACTGAAAGTGCCGAGCACGCTGGCGGCGCCCGACATGTCGTATTTCATCTCGTCCATCTCGGCGCCCGGCTTGAGCGAGATGCCGCCGGTGTCGAAGGTGATCCCCTTGCCGACCAGCACGATGGGCTTGGCCTTGGCCTTGCCGCCTTGGTACTGCAGGACGATGAAGCGGGGCGGCTGGTGCGAGCCGCGGGCCACCGACAGCAGCGAACCCATGCCGAGCTTTTCCATGCGCGCGCGGTCGAGCACCTCGCACTTCAGCTTGTGCGATCTGGCCAGTTTCTGCGCCTGCTGGGCCAGATAGCTGGGCGTGCAGATGTTGGCCGGCAGGTTGCCCAGTTCGCGGGCGAGGTCCGCCCCGCCGGCGATGGCCAGGCCCTGGCTCAGGGCGGCAGCGGTGCTTCGGCTCTCCCGTTCCGGCAGGGAGAAGCCGATGCGGTCGAAGGCCGCCGGCGCCGGATCCTTCTTCGACTTGAGTCCGTCGGCGCGATAGAGGACATCGCGCGCCGTCAGCACCGCCTGGCGCACGCGCCAGGCGGCCGTCCGTTTGCCGACGGCCAGTTCGCTCAGCGTGAACAGCGCCTCCCGGCAACCGGTTTCCCTGAGGGCCCGGGTAGCGGCGGCCAGCGCCTCGCGGTAGGCCTTCTCGCCGAACTCCGATTCCTTGCCGAGTCCCACCAGCAGCACCCTGGCGGCGCCGATGCCGGGCGTGCCGTGCAGCAGCAGGGTCGTGCCGATTTTTCCTTGCAGATCGCCTTGACCCAGGATGCGGCCGAGATGGCCGCCGGAAGCCTTGTCGACGCGCTTTGCCGGCGGCGACAGTTTGCCCGACTCGAATACACCGACCACCAGGCAATCGCACTTGCGCTTCTCCGGGCTGCCGCTTTTTATGCTAAATTCCACACGCAACTCCTCTCTGCAATTCAGGCTCAGATCAACTTACCGATTATCTCTTTTCCCCTCAGAATAAGTCAAAAATGGCGCGCGGGCTGACTTTCGAGCGTGCGGTGATCCGTGAATTCACCGGCACTGCGGGCGCCACTTTCGTGGCCCTGTTCGCCATCCTGCTTACCACCCAGCTGATTCGCCTGCTGAGCCAGGCGGCCGGCGGCAAGTTGGTCTCCGAAGCGGTGGTGGCGCTGCTCGGCTTCGGCGCCATGACGCACCTGCCGATCCTGCTCTCGCTGACGGTGTTCATCGCGGTGCTGCTGACGCTGTCGCGCAGCTATCGGGATTCGGAGATGGCGGTGTGGTTTTCCTCCGGCCTGCCGCTGACGGCCTGGGTCAGGCCGGTCCTCAAGTTCGCCCTGCCGTTGGTGACGGCGATCGCCGCCTTGTCGCTGATCCTCTCGCCCTGGGCGCAATCGAAGAGCGTCGAGTACCGTCAGCGCATGGACACCCGCGACGACGTGGCCCGCGTCTCGCCCGGCGCCTTCAAGGAGTCGGCCAGCGGAGAACGGGTGTTCTTCGTCGAGGCGTCCGCGAGCGGCGCTGCGGGCCAGGACGGCTCGGTCAAGAACATTTTCATCAGCTCGATGCAGCATGGCCGGCTCGGCGTGATGGTGTCGACCAGCGGTTACACCGAAAGCCTGCCCAACGGCGACCGTTTCGTGGTGCTGGTGAACGGCCGTCGCTATGAAGGGACGCCCGGCTCGGCCGAGTACCGGGTCATGGAGTTCGAGCGCTATGCAGTACGGATCGAGACCAAGGAGGCGCGCGGCATCGAGGTGACCACCAAGAACACCCCGACCTGGGAGCTGCAACAGCGCGGGCGCGCCGGCATGGGGGAACTGCTGTGGCGCATCGGCATGCCGCTGGCCGCCCTCAACCTGGCGCTGCTGGCGATTCCTCTGTCCTTCGTCAACCCGCGCGCCGGACGCACCAACAACCTGATCCTGGCGCTGCTGGCCTACATGCTCTACAGCAACCTGCTGTCGGTGAGCCAGGCCTGGGTGGCGCAAGGACGCCTCAGGTTCGAGATCGGCTGGTGGCTGGTGCATGTGGCGATGTTCCTCACCCTGATCCTGCTCTTCTTCAAGCGCCTGTCGGTGTTCTCCTGGGTCAAGCTGCGCAAATGAAGGTCTACCAGCGTTATCTCGCCAAGGAAATCTATTCCGCCGTCGGCCTGGTCCTGGCGGCCTTCCTGATGCTGTTCGCCTTCTTCGACTTCATCAACGAGCTGCAGAGCTTGGGCAGGGGCAACTACCAGTTGCGCTACATGGCGCTGTTCGTACTGCTCACCCTGCCGGGACATATCTACGAGCTGGCCCCGATCGCGGTGCTGATCGGCACCCTGTACGCCCTGACCATGCTGGCGCGCCATTCCGAAATCACCGTGCTGCGCGCCTCGGGCCTGTCCACCCTCATGATCCTCGGCGGACTGGCGAAGGTGGGGCTGGCCTTCGTGCTGCTGACCTTCATCGTCGGCGATTTCGTCGCCCCGCCGGCGGAGCGGGCCGCCAAGCAGCTGCGGCTGCAGGCGATGGATCAGGTGGTGGGCCAGGAGTTCCGCTCCGGCCTGTGGGTCAAGGACGACCAGAGCTTCATCAACGTGCGCACCGTCCTGCCGGACAGCCGGCTCGAGGGGGTGCGCATCTATGAATTCGACAAGCAGCAGGTGCTGCGCTCGATCTCGGAAGCACGGGAGGGGGAGTATCTGCCGCCGGACAAGTGGCGCCTCAGTGATGTTTCCCAGACGGTGTTCGAGAAGGATCGGGCCAAGGTTAACCGCCTGCCCGAGGCGATCTGGCAGTCGGCCGTGAACCCGGAAATCCTCGGGGTGCTGCTGGTCATGCCGGAACGCATGTCGGTGGCGAGCCTCTACCGCTACATCCGCCACCTCAAGGACAACCAGGTGAAGACACAGCGCTACGAGATCGCCATGTGGAAAAAGCTGGTCTATCCGCTGGCGGCGCTGGTGATGATGGCCTTGGCACTGCCTTTCGCCTACCTGCAGGACAGGATGGGAGCAGTCAGCGTCAAGGTGTTCGCCGGCATCATGCTCGGCATCACTTTCCACATGCTGAATGGCCTGTTTTCCAACCTTGGCGCCATCAACAGCTGGCCGCCCTTCTTCTCGGCCATGACGCCCAGCGCGATATTCCTGCTGGCGGCAGCCGGGATGTTGTGGTGGTCCGAACGCCGCTGATCATTGCAGCCTGACGAGGCGGGTGCCGGCCAGCCGATCGTGCAGGAACTGGCGGTCGCGATCGGCCAACGCCCAGAGTAGGCCGATGCCGCCCAGCAACAGGCTTGGCCAGGCCAGGAGGTAGCGCAGGACGATCTGCCGGCTGCCGAGGGCCTTGCCGTTCGCCGACACCAGACGGATTTTCCAGGTCTGCATGGCCAGGGTCTGTCCCTGGCGCTTCCAAAGCCAGCTGAAATAAAACAGAAGGACCACGAACAGGTGCAGCCACAGCCAGGCACCCCGCACCATGGCCTGGCGCGCCATGCCGAGCAGCAGCTGCGGCAGGATCACGGCAAAGCCGAGGACTCCGATCAGCAGGAAGGACTCATAGAGCATGCAAACCAGCCGCTGGCGAAGGCTGGCGGCCGGCAAGGGATGCTGCTCGTTGCCGGACACGACTATTGCTGGGGAGGCGGGGCTGGAGCGGAAGCAGAGGCCGAAGCCTCCACGGGAGAGGCGATGGTCGAGGCGGGCTGTGGCGGCGATTCAGAGCTGGCCGAACTGCTTGCAGGAGCCTCCGCCGCTGGAGCCTCCGCAGGAGCCTCGGCTGGAGCTTCAGTTGGAGCTTCAGTTGGAGCCGGGGCCAAAGCGGCCGCCGGAGCTTGAGGGAGCGGCAGGGGCAGGGCCGCAGCGGGGTGTTTCAGAGGCGCCGCCGAACGGACGATTTTTGACTTCGGAATCGTCTTGCGGGCAGCCGCCTTTTCCGCCAGGCGCTTCTTTTCCTCCTCGGAAAGGTTCTGATATTCCTCCCACTTCTGTCTGATCGTCTCTTTTTTCTCGGGGGGCGCTTTTTTCAGGCTTTTGTACTGCTCACGCGCCTGCTTGCGCTGGTCGGGGGACAGGCTGGCCCAGTCCCGCATCTGGCTTTGCACGCGCGCCTGTTCTTCCGGCTTCATGGAAGGGTAGCGCTTGGCGATGCCGACCCACTTCTTCTTGCGGGGAGCGTCCATCTTGTCCCAGTCGCGGGACAGCGGGGCGAGGATCTGCTTCTGCTCCAGAGTGAGCTCAGCCCACGACGGCTGCCTCAACTCGGGGACAGCGGTGTGGGCGGGAGGGAGCAGCGTTAGGGCGAGTATCAGTCCTGCGAAAAGTGCTCGGAAAGCCATGCCTGGAAGCCCTTGTCGAGATAGGCGTTGATCGGCAAGTCGTCGGCAAGCAGCGCGCTGTCGATTTCCTCGTTCTCGGCCGCTTTCTCGAATTCGTTCCAGGTGGACACGCCGGCCACACCGATGGCCAGCCCGATCATGGCAATCAGCGTGCGGGCATAGGGGAATACCAGATCGGCTGCGACATGGCCGGCGCCGGCCAGGCTCAATCGGGCGCCTGCGACAGCCTGGTGGGCCAGCGCATTCTGGCGGGCGGCGAACAACCGATCGGCGGTTTTGCGGTCGAGTTGGTCGGTGCCCTGATTGAGATAGTGGCGGACCTTGTAGGCGAATTCCCGTTCAGTATTCATAGCTCGATTCCCTTTGCCTTCAATGCCGCAGCCAATGAATGGGTCGCCCGGGAGCAGTGCGTTTTCACGCTGCCTTCCGAGCATCCCATCGCCGCCGCGGTTTCGGCGATATCCATGTCTTCCCAGTAACGCATGAGAAACGCCTCGCGTTGACGCGGGGGCAGCCTCCTGACTTCTTCTTCAATGATTGCAAGGACTTGCGTTTGCTCAAGGCTTGCATGCGGGGTTGCCGGACTATATGACCCCTGCTCGACCTCCAAAGTTTCCAGCGGGTCCGACTCGTCGTCGTCCGAGGATGCAAACGCCGAAAGCAGGGTGGTCCAGGTGGAGCGGACTTTCTGCCTGCGGTAAAAGTCGCGGATGGTGTACTGCAGGATGCGCTGGAACAGCATCGGCAGTTCGTTGGCCGGTTTGCCGCCGTATTTCTCGGCCAGCTTGAGCATGGCGTCCTGCACGATGTCGAGCGCCACCTCATCGTCGCGAACCGCAAACAAGGCCTGCTTGTAGGCGCGCCGCTCGACGCTGGCGAGAAAATCCGACAGTTCCGTGCGCGCAGCCAGGATTCAGTTTTCCATTCGTTGCGAAGGGGATTTTCCTTCGCGAAATGCCTTGACCAAAGACGGGGGAGTAAGTAAAGTCACAAGTTTTTCAGCCGCTTATGAAGGCTTTCCGGGTGCAACAATGGTTTTGACGGGTGCGGAAATTGTAATCAGGTGCCTGCAGGAAGAAAAGGTCGAATACGTTTTCGGCTATCCCGGCGGTTCCGTGCTGTTCATTTATGACGAACTGTTCAAGCAGGACAAGGTTCGCCATGTGCTGGTGCGCCACGAGCAGGGCGCGGTGCACGCCGCCGACGGCTACGCGCGTTCGACCGAACGGGTCGGCGTGGCCCTGGTCACTTCCGGCCCGGGGGTGACCAATGCCGTCACCGGCATCGCCACCGCCTACATGGATTCGATTCCCCTGGTGATCATCTCCGGCCAGGTGCCCACCGCCTACATCGGCCAGGACGCTTTCCAGGAAGTCGACACTGTCGGCATCACCCGTCCCTGCGTCAAGCACAATTTCCTGGTCAAGGACGTCAA
>JADLGU010000142.1 GCA_020849155.1 Rhodocyclaceae bacterium
CGCCGCCGTGATTCTCGGAAGGCGAATGCCAGAAATGGTTGTAGCCGACGTCGTAGAGCGTGGCCGCCGAGGCGAAGCTGGCGATGTGGCCGCCGAGGTTGGAGTCGCCCTGGTTGGCGCGCAGCACCATCGCCAGCGCGTTCCAGCGCACGTAGGAGCGGATGCGGTGCTCGATGGCATGGTCGCCGGGGGAGGGCGCCTCCTTGCCGGGCGGGATGGTGTTGATATAGGCGGTGGTGGCCTTGTAGGGCAGGTTGATGCCCGTGCGGCGCGCCAGTTCGACCAGGCGCTCGATCAGGTAATGGGCGCGCTCCGGCCCTTCCTGCTCGATGACGGCATCGAGCGCATCGAGCCATTCCTGGGTTTCCTGCGTGTCCGGGTCGGACGGCAGCAGGTTGTTCGGCAGTGCTGACATGGTCGTCTCCTCGTCAGATGTCGCAACCGGCGCGTCGTGCGCGCCGCCATTTTCTTCCACTCTAGTACGAGGTAGCGTAGCGGCGGAAGCTTTTCACATAATAAAACAACAAACCGGATAGTGCAATAGTGGTAAACCGCAAGCCGGGTTGCAGGAAAAAAATGGCCAGCCCGAGGGCTGGCCATTCGATTCAGCAAATCCGAGCGGTTTACTTCTTGGGTTCTTCCTTCTTGCCGTTCATGACCGGACCGCCGGACATGCCGGACATGCCTTCCATGCCCTTGTCCGAAGGCATCCCGGCCATGACCGGGCCGCCCGACATGCCGGACATGCCTTCCATGCCCTTTTCCATGCCGCCCATGCCGGGCTGAGGTGCCGGTGCGGGAGCCGGCGCGGGGGCGGGCGCCGAAGCGGGGGGCGGCGGGGGCGCTTCCTTTTTGCCGCAGGCTGAAACGGCAAGCGCAACCAGTCCGGCCAGCAACAGAGAACGTTTCATGTCATCTCCTCGATTAATGGGATCACCGGCCGGAACGCGGCCTGCCTGCAAAATATAGATCACGGCATGCGAAACGGCAAATCTTCCCTTCCGGCCGGCACCTATTCGTTCGGGGTGATGCTCACCGCCCGCGGCATCTCGTCGGCCTGCCGCTTGCGGCCGACGATGGCGGCCTTTTCGTCGTCCTTGTGGGCGAACAGCACCAGCCCGCGGCGCACCTCTCCCATCACCACCATGTTGTCGGTGATGGCCTCGTGGTCCTGGGCGGTGAACGGCCGCTCGTAGGTGGTGACCACCCCGGGCACCCGCTCCTCCAGGCTCTCCAGCGCGGCGCGGATCTTCGGCCCGGCGGTCGAGCCGGCCTGGCGGATGGCGGCGGCCAGCAGCAGCATGGTGTCGTAGCCCTGCGCCGCCGAGACGGCCGAGGAGATGCGCTTGAGGTTGTTCTTGCCGAGGTAGGTGACGATGAACTCGGTGCGGCGCGAGTTGACCGGCTCCTCGATGAAGGTCTGCGGCATGCTCGCGCCCTCGGCGTTGCCCTTGGCGGTGTTGAGGAAGTTGGCCCACGACAACGGCCAGCTGCCGATCAGGGGCGCTTTCCAGCCGAGTTTGGCGCGGCCGTTGGCGATGACCGCCAGTTCGGGCCCGACGGTGTAGGTCAGGATCGCCTCGGCGCCGGCCTTGCGCGCCTTGTCCAGCGCGGCGGTGAGGTCGGCCACGCCGAGCGGAAAGGCGCCCACCGAGACCGGCTTGACGCCGTACTTGACCAGTTCGGCGAGGAGGAAGTCCTTGCCCTGTTCGCCGTAGGCCGTGGTGTCGTGCAGCAGCGCGACCTTGCGCAGGTTGCGCCGCTCGACGGCCTCGCGGGCCACCATCTGGGCCTGGATCTCGTCGTTGGCCGAGGTGCGGAAGATGTAGTGCTCCGCTTCCCTGGCATAGGTTCGGGTGATGGCCACGCCGGTGGCCACCGGCACCAGCAGCGGCACCTTTGCCTTCTGGTAGAGGTCCATGCCCTTCAGCACCACGCCGGTGTTGCAGCTGCCGATGGTGGCCGCCACCTTGACCTTGCCGACCAGCTCTTCGGCGATGGCGCGGCCCTTGTCGGGATTGGCTTCGTCGTCGCGCTCGACGAGCTCGATCTGGCGCCCAAGGACGCCGCCCTTCCAGTTGATCTCCTCGACCGCCATGCGCACCGCGTTGCGCAGCGATTCGCCCATCGGCGCCGAGCCGCCGGTGAACGGGCAGGTCAGGCCGATGCGGATCGGTCCGCTTTCGGCGCCGAAGGAAGGTGCTGCAATCATGGTGGCGCCCGCCAGGACGGCGAGCAGGTTACGGGTGAGCCTCATGCTGTATCCTCCGCATGCGTTGTGAAAACCGGCCCTCGTGAGGCCGGCGCGTTCGGGCCGGAGAAGGATTACTTCCCGGCCTTCTTCTTGTTGTCTTCGTGCGCCCGCACCACCCTGCCGCCGCGCACCTCGCCCATGGCGACCTGGCCGGGGCTGTCGAAGGCTTCGTGGTCGCTGCGCGAGAAGGGGCGATCGTAGGTGGTAACGGCCCCTTCCACCTTGTCCTTGAGGTTCTCCAGTGCTTCGCGCACGCGCGAGCCGTGGGTGGTGCCGGCCTGGCGGATCGCCGCCGCCAGCAGCAGCATGGCGTCGTAGCCCTGGGCGGCGGCCGAGGGCGAGGGCATGCGCTCGCTGCGCGAGAGCTTCTGGTAGGCCGCGATGAAGGCCGCCCGCTTGGGCGTGTCGGGCGCCTGGATGAAGGTCTGCGGCATGCGCGCGCCCTCGCCGTTGGGGCCGGCGTTGTCGATGAAATTCGACATCGACAGCGGCCAGCTGCCGATGATCGGCACCGCCCAGCCGAGCTTGGCGGCGCCGTTGGCGATCTGCGCCAGCTCGGGGCCGATGCCGTAGGTGAGCAGCGCCTCGGCGCCGGCGGCGCGGGCGGTGATCAGCTGCCGGCTCATGTCGATGTCGCGGATGTTGAACTTGCCCACCGAGACCGGGCGCAGGCCCTTCTTCTCCAGCGCCCGCTCCAGGTCCTCGCGGCCGAGCTGGCCGTAGTTGGTCGAGTCGGCGAGGATCGCCAGCTTGCGCAGCCTGCGCCGCTCGACGGCCTCTTCGACGATCATGGCGGCCTGGATGGTGTCGTTGGCCGAGACGCGGAAGATGAAGTTGTCGGGATGCTGCGGCGGCAGGAACTGGCGGGTGACGATCGAGCCGGTGGCCACCGCCGTGATCATCGGGATGCGCGCCTCCTGATAGAAGCGCTGGCTGGCCAGCGCCACGCCGGTGTTCACGATCCCCACCCCGGCGACGATCTTCTCCTTGCCGACCAGCTCGCGGGCGATCTGGGCGCCCAGCTCGTTGCGCGCCTGGTCGTCGCGCTCGACGAGGAGGACCGGCCGGCCGAGCAGGCCGCCGGCGGCGTTGATCTCCGCCGCGGCGACGCGGATGCCGTCGCGCATGGAAATGCCCATCGGGCTGGAACCGCCGGTGAATGGGCCGGAGACGCCGATGCGGATCGGTTCGGCGGCCTGCGCCTGGGAGGCGGCGGCGATCAGGGCAAGGACGAGTGCGCGCAGCAGGACCATGGGGGTGGCCGAGAAAGGTTCAGGCGAGGGTAGCGACGGACCTGTTGCGGGCAAATGGGGGTTAACCCCAAGGGCGTGAGAAAATCCCCGGTGCGATCCTCCATGCAGACATGAATTCCGAACCCCCCGCCAACCCGCGCAACTGGGTCTGGAGCGTGCCCTATGTGGCCATCGGCGTCTTCGCCCTGGCCATGCTGGCGCTCGTCTGGGTGCTGCAGAAGCGCGAGACCGACCTGCAGAACGACGCCCTCGGCCGCGACGTGCAGTGGGCCGAGCAGACCATGCGCCTGCACATGCAGGGCACCCAGGACTATCTCGCCCAGCTGGCGCGCGAGATGGCCGAGGGCAAGCTCGACCGCGGCGCCTTCCAGGTGCGCGCCACCCAGTACCTCGCCAACACGCCGGAGCTGGCCAGCATCGTCTGGGTCGACTCCGGCCAGATCATCCGCTGGGCGGCGCCCTTCGAGACCACCGACTGGATCGCCGGCGAGCGCCTGGCCGGGGCGCAGCCGGCCAGCTTCGCCCACGCCCTCACCTCGGGCCGGCCGACCTACGGCGAAGCCTACGTCAACCACCGCGACGCCGCCCTGCTGGAGCTGTACGTGCCGGTGTTCTTCGGCCGCACCTACCTCGGCGCGCTGGTCGGCGTCTATACCATCGAGGGCATGGTGCGGCACCTGGTGCCGGGCTGGTTCGGCGAGAAATACAGCCTGAGCATCGTCAACGCCGGCGGCCAGGTGCTGGCCTCCAACACCACGGTGACGCCGGCCGACGACGCGCTCTCCTACACCATCGCCTTCGATCCGCCCGGCAATGGCCTCAGCCTGCACGCCAAGGCCTTCCGCACCGACCCGGGCGCGGCCCGGGCGATGCCGCTGTTCCTCGTCATCGGCCTGACCCTGGTGGTGGTGTGGAGCCTGTGGGCGCTGCGCAGCCACTTCCAGCGCCGCGTGCGCGTCGAGAAGGAGCGCGACCGCCTCTTCAACCTCTCCCTCGACATGCTCTGCATCGCCGGCATGGACGGCGGCTTCCGCCGCGTCAACCCGGCCTTCGGCCGCGTGCTCGGCTACGCGGCCGACGAGATCACCGGCAAGCCGATGCTCGATTACGTGCATCCCGAGGACCTGGCGGCGACCGTCGAGCAACTGCGGCAGCTCGCTTCCGGCAAGCCTTCCAGCTTCGAGGGCCGCTGGCGCGCCGCCGACGGCCGCTACCGCTGGCTGCTGTGGGCCATCAACCCGGTGCCCGAGGAGAAGCTGCTCTACGCCGTGGCCCACGACATCAGCGACCGGCGCGAGGACGAGGAGAAGCTGAAGAGCGCCTACGCCTTTCGCAAGGCCATGGGCGAGTCGCTGGTGACCGGCATCCGCGCCACCGACCTCGAGGGCCGCATCATTTTCGTCAACCCCGCCTTCTGCCGCATGATCGGCTGGAGCGAACAGGAACTGGTCGGGCAGCGGCCGCCCTTCCCCTACTGGCCGCCCGAGAACGCCGCCCAGCTGCGGCGCGACCTCGACCAGACCCTGGCCGGCGGGGCGCCGCCGGGCGGCTACGAGATGCGCGTGATGCACCGCGACGGCCGCCGCTTCGACGTGCGCATGTACGTTTCTCCGCTGATCGACAGCGAGGGCCGGCAGATCGGCTGGATGGCGTCGATGAACGACATCACCGAGCCGAAGCGGGCCCGCGCCGAGCTGGAGGCGGCGCACGAGCGCTTCGTCGCCGTGCTCGACGGCCTCGACACCGCCGTGTACGTGGCGGATGTCGCCAGCGACGAGATTCTCTACGCCAACCGCGCCTTCAAGCAGCTCTACGGCTTCGACGCCGTCGGCCAGAACTGCTGGCAGATCACTTCGGTCTGCCATCCGGAGCGCGGCGATTTCCAGGCCGACCCGCGCCGCCTCGGCCTCGACGATGTGCCGCGCGAGCTGTTCGACGGCGAGCTGCGCCACAAGCTCTCCGGCCGCTGGTACCACCTGCGCGACCGCGCCATCCGCTGGGTGGACGGCCGCATCGTGCGCATGGAGATCGCCGCCGACGTCACCGACCGGCGCCAGACCGAGGAGGCGGCGCTGCTGCACCAGGAGCGCCTGGAACAGACCTCGCGCCTGATCACCATGGGCGAGATGGCCTCCTCGCTGGCCCACGAGCTGAACCAGCCGCTCTCGGCCATCGCCAACTACTGCATGGGCAGCGTCAACCGCCTGAAGTCCGGCGAGTACCGCCAGGAAGACATCCTCGCCGCCATGGAGAAGGCCAGCGCCCAGGCCGAGCGCGCCGGCAAGATCGTGCGCCGCACCCGCGAGTTCGTGAAGAAGAGCGAGCCCAACCGCAGCCCGGTGGCGCTCGCCGAGATCGTCGAGGAGGCCATCGGCTTCGCCGAGATCGAGGCGCGCAAGGCCTCGGTCGCCATCCGCGTCGACCTGCCGCCGGAACTGCCGCCGGTGTTCGCCGACCGCATCATGATCGAGCAGGTGCTGCTCAACCTGGTGAAGAACGGCATCGAGGCCATGCAGCAGGCGCCGGCCGGCAGCCGGGAGTTGAACGTCGGCGCGCGCCTCGACGCCGACGGCGCGGTCGAGGTCACGGTGGCCGACCGCGGCCAGGGCATCGGCGAAGAGGCGGCGGAGAAGCTCTTCGCGCCCTTCTACACCACCAAGAAGGAAGGCATGGGCATGGGTCTCAACATCTGCCGCTCGATCGTCGAATACCACGACGGCCGCCTCTGGGCCCAGCCGAATCCCGGCG